>NZ_JADLQN010000002.1:600000-871326 GCF_015477835.1 Nocardia higoensis
CGGCGGAGGCGCCGCCCGACATAGATCTCACGCTCTGATCAGGAGGTTCGGCATGGTGAGCGGTGGAGTGGATTTCGCGGGAGTGCAGTTCGACCCGGTGGCCGCCCGTGCGGCGGCGAGCAGGCTCGACGGCCTGGCCGATCGCCTCGAACACCGGCTGCGGGACGACGAGCCCGCCCTGGTCGTCGAGCCCGCTGGTCTGGATGCGGTGTCGCAGCGTGCCGCGCAGACGATGAACGAGGTCGCGGCGAAGTACGCGGACAACGCCGCCGCCGGTGTTCTCGAACTACGCAGGCTGGCCGCGGTGCTGCGCGGCCAGGTCGAGGGGTTCGGCCGCGTCGAAGGCGACAACGCGGCGGGCTTCGGCGGCGCCGGTCTCGGCTGAGTTCCGCGCGGAGGAGGTACGGAGCACAATCATGATCGAACCACCGCAGCCCGGATTCACCGGCGTCGTCTGGGAGGCTGTCGAGCCGGAGCGGATGGCGCGCGAACTCACCACCGGACCCGGCGTGGTTCCGCTGGCAGAGGCAGGCGCCGCGTGGGGCAGGCTTGCCGAGAGCTTCGGCACCGCGGTGGTCGAGTACGAGCAGATCGTGGCGAGCCTGCGCGGGGCGTGGCAATCCACCACCAGCCGGGATGTTCTGGACCGGGTGAGCAGGCTGCGGGACTGGTTGATGGAGGCCGCGAGCGCGGCCGCCGATCATGCCGTCAAAGCGCAGACGCAGGCGGCGGCGTACGAGGTCGCGCGGCTGGCGATGCCCGACGGCGGCGAGCTGGCCGCGCTGGCGGAGGCCAAGCGGCTGCTCGAAGCGATGACCGCAGGGCTCGGCGCGCCGATTCAGGCGGTGGCGGCGCGTACGGACGCCGACTCCGATGTCGCCAAGGCGGCGGCCTCCCGGGTGATGCGCGCCTACGAGGCGGCGACCGAACCGCTCGCGATGCCCTGGGAACAGCGAGAACCGCCCGCGCTCGTCTCGGCGGCCGCGCTCGAGGCCGAACAATCCGGGCAGGCGGCGGCCACCGCCGTCGCCGGTGCGACAGCGCCCGGCACCGTGGGGATGATTCGCCCCGCCGGGTTCGGACTCGGCGCGATCCCGCGGGCGAAGACCGCGTACCAGACGCCGGTTCCTGTCCAAGCGCCGGTGGCCGAGGCGGTCACACAGGCCACCCCCGCCACCCAGCCGGTGCCCGCCGGCGGCGGTTCCTCGGTGCCGCTGCTGCCGGGTGCGGTGGGCGCCGCCGGGAGCGCGCAGGAGCAGGAGTACGAGGCGCAGACGGGGGCGGCACCCGTCGGCGACGCGCTCGGGGCCGACCTCGGCATCGTCGCCGCGCCCGCGGTCCTCGGAGCTCCTGAATCCATGGCAACACCGTCCGATCGAGGCGCGGCGGCAGGCGGTGGCGCATGACGATGCTGACGAACGACGGCGTCCTCGCGCTGGCCGAGCGGCTCGGCATCCAGACCATGCCGCTGGTCCTGGCGATCGCGCCGCAGCAGCCGACCTACCAGGAGTGGACCGATGCGCAGCGTGAAGTCCTCACCGAGCTGACCGGCTCCGGCCTGATCGACGGGTACGGGGAGGTCGCACCGGAACTGGCGCAGGCCATGCATACCCTCGCCCAGCCGGATCGTGAGCTGGTCGCCAGAATCCATCGTGCGGGCAGCGAACCGATCCGGCTCTGCTTGGCCCGCCGTGCGGACCAGCACGCACTCGCCGAGCGGATCGGCGACCGCATCGAGATCGGCACGGCCTGGTCCGACGAATCGGGCTCGGCGCTGACCACGCGGCTGCTGCGCACGCTCGGTCCCGGTGAGCCCGCCGATGTGGCCGCGTTCAGCGCGCTCGCCGACGACCTCGCGGACCGGTTGTCCACGGCCAGGACATCGGCCGACTTCGCCGACGCCGTCTACGCCCTGGGCGTCGCCGAACGCGACGCCACTCGCTACGGGCTCGCCTTCGAGTCCTGTCGTGCCTACGCCGAGATCGTCGCCTACGCGCACGTCGACGGCGTGACCACGCGCACGCCCTGCGCGGCCGTGGTGTACGAGACCGGTCGCGGCCGCATCGTGGTCGCGCCCGGCGCTGCCCCGGACCTCCGGGTCTGGTCCACCGTCACACCGGGCACCGATCATCGTGTCGCACAGGCGATCTCCGGATTGATCGAGATCTTGCCCGGGGGGAGGTGGCTACCGCAGTAATCATCTCCGACCGGGTGATGGAGTACACCATCACCCTCCAGCACACCAGATATTCGGAAGGAAACAATCATGGCTCTCTTGGAAGCCAACAACGACCTCGCCAAGCAGGCGCAGCAGGAGATGGTCGATGCGGTCGACGGGGTTCAGCGGGCCCTCGCCGCGATCGACTCGGCAGTCGATGCCGCGAAGGCAGGGTGGAAGGGTGAAGCTGCAGGCGGGTTCCAGACCGCCGCGGCCGAGTGGAACAAGAAGAACGACGACCTCAACCGCGTCTTGACCGCCATCGAGCAGCAGGTCGGTGTCGGTACCGCGCAATTCACGGCGATGGACACCAGCAACAACGACGACTTCGGCGGCCTTCGCCTCGCCTGACACATTCGCCCGCATTCACCACAGATAGCGAAGGACACAGCACATGTCGGACGGCATGCTTTACGACGAAGCGGCGATCACCGCCCTGTACAACGACTTGCACGACAACTACAACAAACTGACGCAAGAGGCCGAGAACATGAGCCAGGCCGCCAAGAAGATGAACGAGGCATGGCAGGGCTCCGGTCTCGAAGGCTTCAACAGAGAAGTCGGCAAGTGGGAGCCCGAGTACCAGGATGCGCTCGCGCTTCTGAACAAGATCGCCGCGGCGGTCGACAGCGCGATGCAGAACGCGTTCCACACCGACAAGACGATCGGCGACGGCTTCGGCGCGTGATGATCCGCTGAGACGGCCGGTCGGAGTTCGACTCCGACCGGCCGTCTCTCGCGCTCGGTGTCGGTGGCGGAGCGACCGGAGCGGTTGTGCTTGGTAGCGGCGCGAATCAGCGGGCGGCGACGAGCGATTCGCCGATGTATCGCATCTCGTCCGGGGTGGTGACCATGGTCACCGTGGTGCTCGCGGTCGAAGTACGCACCGTGATCGAGTTGGGGGCGAGTGGATCCTGGATCAGGACGACATCGGCGTCCGATTCGTCGGCGGGGCTTCCGGGCGCGCGCACGTGCACGATCGTCGCGCCACCCGTCTGCGCCATCGGCGCGATGCCGTCGAAGACGATCACGGTGGTGGTGGCGAAGGGGCCGGGCGTCGCCACCGGGGGAGCGGGCTGCTGACCGGTGCCTGCGAGCCGGGAAGCCAACGAGAGTGCGTGCGGATCACCGACATTGACGACCATGGTGTGCCACGCCTCGGGCCGGTCGGTGTGTACGACCGCCCGCGCTCCCAGCGCGATCGCGCGCAGGATGACCTGCTGGGCCAGGTCGAGCTTCCCGATCACCTCGAGGTGGCGGGTGCCCTCACCGATCAACGGCACGGCGATGCCCTGTCCGAGTCCGTCGGCGCCGATCAGCTGCCCACAGCCGGCGGTGGGCAACGCGATGCCCGTCAGCGCGTCGAGCGGACCCTGATAGTCACCGATCGCGTCATGGGCGCTCAACTGGGCGGGCAGGCAGTCGAGCAGTGCGTGGAACTGGCGTCCCGGCAGCGGCCGCAGCCCCTCGACGGGCGGCTGTTCGGGCTCGACGGCGGTGTCGAAGCGCACCAGCGCACCCAAGGTGATGGGCGGTGAGTCCTCGATCCGCTCGTGGGTTCGAGGCGCCCCCGGCCGCAGCCGGACGGTGACCGTGGTGGTCAGGCTCGGTGTCGCCCAGATGTCGGCGAACCCGCGGGAGCCGATCAGGTCCGGGCCGATCTCGTAGCTGGTCGAGTGGACGCCGTCGTGAACGAGCGAGTGCTGGGTCTCGACGAAGTCCTCCAACGCGACGTTGCGGGTGAGCATGCGCATAGCCGCGTTCATCTCGCCCGCGGCCAGCACCGATGTGGAGATGTCCAGCGCGGCGAGCCGATTGGCCACCCGCCGGGTCGCGATGATCGCGGTGCGCAACGTGCCCTCGGCTCCGCCGCCGCGGTTGTCGACCGCTCGAGCGTTGGCCAGCGGGTCCAATCGCAGCACCAGCCAGACCGTGCGGTGCGCGATGGCGGGCAGCGGGCCGATGATGCTGTCGTAGAGCCGCGCGACGACACCGTTGCTCGCGGTACGGGCGCCTGTGCTGATGACATCGATCGAGGCCAGTCGGATGTCGAACTGGCTCAGGCATTTACCGATCTCGGTCAGTGGCAGCACCTGCGCGGTGCTCAGCGAGCCGCGGCGCAACAGGGTCAGCGCGTCCGGTGGTGGGTCGATCCGCATCATGGTGATCAGCAGACCGCGATCCCAGCGCATTCCATAGCTGCCGCCCTCGGGCAGCGGAACGTCGACGGCCTCGCCACCGGACGGCAGGCGGTCGGGACGGATCCTTCGCCTGCGGAAGGCGACAGTGCGCGCGATCATCCCCACGACGTTGCGAGGGTGGCGGCGGCGGACCGGCGCCGCGCCTGCCGACAGCACGACCACGACCACGATCGCGATCACATACGCCGGGGCGTCGAATGCCGTCGCCGACCACGCCGCCGCTGCGGCGAACAAGGCCAGCGGAACTGTGTATCGAAGTGGAATATGGCGAAACAACCAGAATTCCGGATCCTGCAATGCGGTGTTCACCGAGTTCTGCGGTTCCGTTCGCCGGGGCTCGCCCCGCGCGGATTCGGATTCGTTCACTGCCTCGTCCACGATGATCGGCCTCGTTCGCGATTATCGGACCCGGTCACGATTATCGGACCCGGTCACGCCGGTCGATACGTTCAGGTCACCCGCTTCGGCGGGCTCTCTTTCACGCTCACCCTACCGTGCGGATTTCGGCCGCGCCCAGCAGCGGCCACGTCCCTTCGCAGGGCCGGACACGTTGTGCGGATTGACACCGGCAGGGTGGCCGATACTGTAAACAACTGCGGGACAACCCCCGTCGCCGAGCATTCGATGGAGACCACGTGCCTGCCCAGCTGACTACCAAGGCTCAGGTCAACGGATACCGTTTCCTCTTGCGCAGGCTCGATCACGCGCTGGTACGCCGGGACGTGCGAATGCTGCACGATCCCATGCGCTCCCAGGCCCGTTCGCTGATGGTCGGCGCGGTCCTGGGGTTGCTCGTGGTCGCGGGCGCGGCGATCATGGCCTTCCTGCGACCGCAGGGCGCCATCGGCGACTCGCTGATCGTGATGGGTAAGGACAGCGGCGCGCTCTATGTTGTGGTGCAGAGCGACTCCGGTGAGCGCCGGCTCCATCCGGTGCTCAATCTCGCCTCGGCTCGGCTTATCTCGGGCAGCAGCGAATCGCCGCACTCGGTGAAGGACAGCAAGCTCGCCGGCGAGGCGCGCGGACCGCTGCTCGGCATTCCCGGCGCGCCGTCCGCGCTGCCCGGCTCCGCGCAGGGTGATCGCTCCGACTGGAGCATCTGCGACACGGTCGAACTGTCGATCACCGGCAGCGCCGCCGCGGCATCAGGCGTGGCGACCACGGTGATCGCGGGCCGGCCGCAGGTGAGTGAGCGCATCCGGGAACTCGGCGAGGACGAGGCGGTATTGGTGCGGCGCGGCACCCAGACCTACCTGCTCTACGACGGCAAACGCGCGGCCCTCGATCCGGCCGACTCGATAATGGTCAGGGCGCTCGACCTGTCCGGTCACCGATCGCGCCCGGTCGGCGCCGGGTTGCTGGACGCGGCCGCCGCCGTTCCGCCGTTGGCCGCGCCGGAGATCCCGGAGTCGGGCACGCCGGGGCCGGGCCGACTGTCGGAGGTGCCGGTCGGCGGCGTCATCTCCGTCGGCGGCGCGGGCGCGGGAGCGGGCGACCTGTATGTGGTGCTCGCGCAGGGCGTACAGCGGGTCAGTGCCTTCACCGCCGAGGTGATCCGCACCGCGAATTCGCAGGGCATGAGTCAGATCAAGACCATGCCGCCGGATGTGCTCTCCGGCATCCCCCAGGTGACCGTGCTGCCCGTGGACCATTTTCCGGCGACCGCGCCGCGACTGGTCTCCGCCGAAGACGCGCCGGTGACCTGCCTGGCTTGGGGCAAGACCGATCCCACCCGGGATTCGACCGCGGAGGGCAGCGCGGACCGCGCCACCGTGACGCTGCTGGCGGGGACGAGGACGCCGATACCGGAGTCGGCGGGACCGGTCACGCTGGCCACCGCCGACGGGACCGGCGACCGGGTGGACACCGCCTTCCTGCGGCCCTCCTCCGGGGAATTCGTCCAGATGACCGGCATGGATCCCGGTAGCCCCCGGCGCGGCAGCCTGTTCTACATCGCCGACAACGGCATCCGCTACGGCATCCCGGACATGGACACCGCCGCGGTGCTCGGTCTCGACGCCGAGCCGCGCCTGGCGCCGTGGGCGATCGTCGGCCAACTGGTCCCCGGGCCGACGTTGTCCGTCGCGGACGCGCTGGTCCAGCACGACGTGCTGCCCACCGCCCGCTGACCGATCCGCCGCGCGGGGATGCTGTCAGCGGGAGATCTCCAGGTCAGGACGGGTTGGTCACACCCAATGAGGCCAGCACGCCGGTGAGCGCGGCGTGCATGTCGGCGGCTTCGATGCGCATCAGCACCGCCTCGTCGACCGTGCTCAGATCGAGCGAATCGTCGTTGGCCAACCGGAACTCACGCTCCTCCTCGGCCGCTTCGATGACGTTACGGACGAAGCGGCCGTTGCCCGCCAAGTCGATCCCCCGCCGTGGCTGACCGCTCTGGTCGACGCGCTCGGAGTTGTAGAGTCCCTCGCAGGCCTTCTCGAGCAACGCAAGGGCCTCCTCGGACAGCTCCGAATCCCGCGACTCGGCAATGAGCTTGCCGATCCGGCCGAGTTCGGACGGTGTGTAGGAGGGGAACTGCAGGCGCTTGGCGAAACGAGACGCCAGACCGTCGTTGGCGGCCAGCAACCGGTCGATCTCGCCGTCGTAGCCCGCGATGATGACCACCAGGCGGTCGCGGTCGTTCTCCATCCGCGCCAGCAACGTGTCCACGGCCTCGCGGCCGAAGGCATCACCACCGGACAGGCCGGTCTGGATCAGCGTGTACGCCTCGTCGATGAACAGCACGCCGTCCATCGCGGTGTCGATCAGCTTGTCGGTCTTGATCGCGGTGCTGCCCAGGTGCTGGCCGACGAGATCCATGCGCTTGGCCTCGACGACCTTGTCGGTCTTGAGCAGTCCGACACCGCAGTAGATCTTGGCGACGACGCGGGCGATGGTCGTCTTGCCGGTGCCGGGCGGGCCGGTGAACGCCAGGTGATTGCCGCGTGGCACGCTGGCCATGCCCTTCTCCGCGCGGATCTTCGCCAACTGCGCGGTGGCCTGCAGTTTGGCCACCTGCGTTTTCACCGAGTCCAAACCGATCTGGCGGTCGAGTTCGGCGCGTGCCTCGGCCAGGATCCGTTTCGCGCGATCCTCGGCGTCGGCGCTCTGCATCTGCTCCGCCGACGGCGCGGACGCCGGGTCCCATCGGTCGGTCCTGGCGTCGATGGATTCTTTCGTGGTGACCGTGAGGCGGTAGGTGCGGTCGCGCATCGCGGCGGTGTTGGCCGCGAAATCCGGTGCCTGCGAATAGACCTTCTCGAACAGGGACTGCGCCTTGTCCTCCTCGCCGGTCTCGCGCAGGCACAGGCCACGGCAGAACATGGCGGTGGTGCGCGCGGCCGGGATCGGGCCGGCCTCGGCCTGTTCCATGCGACGGATCGCCTCGCCGAACAAGCCCAGCTGAGCACACGCGGTGCCCACCATGACGTGCGCGCCCGAGGCCAGGTACGGATCGTCCCATTCGGCCGATCCCGCGAGCACGCTCATCACGTCGGGCCAGCGCTGGGTGTTGAAGTGCAGAACACCGCGGACATAGGCGCTGATCCTGTCGTCGGCCACCCGATCGGTGTCGGAGGTGAGCCGACGGCGATGCTCGGAGAGGGCGTCGAGCACCTTCTCGGCCTCGTCGTACTCTTTCTCGCCGATCAGGTGCGCCGCCTTGGCCAGGCAGATCTCGGTGTAACTGGACAGCGGGTAGTCGATGTACAGGCCGGACAGGAATCGGCCGGACAGCGCGCGCGGCGCCAGGCCGAGGCGGCGCTGTTCGCGGTAGAGCGTCGTCGTGCTGGTCTTGTAGAGGTTGTGCAGGACCTCGGCGGTCACCTCGCCCGCGGCGGCGCGCCCCAGCCAGGCGTCGCACATCGACGGATCCCATTCGGTCGCACGCTGAAACGCCAGTTTCGCGTACTCCAGATCACGGACCGACTCCTGGCCGTCGATGGTGAGCCCGAGTGAGAGCACCCCCGCGTCGAAGGCGCGTTGCGCTTGTCTGTTGCCGCTCATCGAAGCCGGTCCCTCTGGTGTTCACCAGTGATACTGCCTGCGTTCATGTTTCAGCCAGCCTACCGATCGCGTGCGTTGATCCTGTCCGATACATTAGGTTTCGCTGCCGGTCCGCCGCAACGCGTGCACCGTGTGGTGTGTGAACGGCACCGCGCGATCGCGCACGGCTCGCGGGAATTCCCGCCGAATGCGCGAGTGGGTCGGATAGGTTCGTTGTCGGGAATGTTCAGTAGGGAACTGGGGTCGTTCAGCAATTGACCGAATCGCTGAGCAGTGGCGCGGTAGCCGCTGAACCCGAACTGTGCCGGGTCTCCGTGATCGGCGGCAACACGCAGGTGGACGTCGGTCTGCCCGCGACCGTACCGATCGCTTCGTTCATGCGGGATCTCGTGTCGCTGATCGAATCCCGCACTCAGGATCCGGTGGACAGCGAGGACGGCGGCGCGCCGTTGGAGCCCCAGCACTGGACGTTGGCCCGGCTGGGCCGCGAGGCCATCCCGCCGAGCCGCAGCCTCACCGAAGCCGAGGTGTACGACGGCGAACTGCTGGTGCTGCGCGCGGTGACGGCCAAGGAATCACCCGCGCTGTTCGACGACGTCATCGACGCGGTCTCGCGTCTGACGGCTGAGGACCATCACAGCTGGTCGCCGGGATCGGCGCGCTGGACGGGCCTGGCCGCGGGCGTGGCGACAGTGCTGCTGGCGCTGATGCTCTTCGCGGTCGGCCGGTCGCACGGCGGCGGGCTCGCCGCACCCTTCCTGGCGACCGGCGGCGGCCTCGCCGCCACGGCCGGTGCCGTGATCGCGGCGCGCAAGTACACCGACCACTTGACCGCACTGTGGTTGTCGCTGACCGCGCTGCTGCTGTTCTTCGGTGGGGCAGCGCTTTTCGTGCCCGGCGAGCTGGGCAGTCCGCATCTGATGCTGGGCTGCTCGGCCACCCTGGTGATCGCCGTCGGGCTGTATCGCGCGACCGGGGTGGGCGCGACATTGTGTGCGGCGGCAGTGACGCTCACGCTGTTCGGCGGCGTGGCCGCGCTCGTGCGGATGGTGTGGGAGCCATCGCTGCCCAAGATCGCCGTCGGCATGTTGGTCGGTGCGATCATCCTGATCTCCATGATTCCCCGGCTCGCCGCTGTCGCGGCCCGGCTGCCGGTGCCTCCGGTGCCGACGGCGGGCGCGGCCATCGATCCGGCCGATCACGAACAGCGACCGACCATCGAGGGCATCGGTGCGATCGGTGCGACGGCCCTGCCGTCGGCGGCCGGGTTGGGACAGCGAGCCCGGGCGGCCAACCAGTACCAGACGGGCATGGTCATCGGCAGCGCGGTCGCCGCGACCGTCGGTGCGCTCGGCACCGCCGACCCCCTGGGCCAGGTGCGCTGGCAGGGCCTGACGCTGGCGGTGATCACCGCGATCATCCTCTGCCTGCGCGGACGCGCGTTCGCCGATCTCGTGCAGGCGGGCACGCTGATCGTGGCCGGCGCATCGGTGATCGCCGGGCTGCTGACCGGGCTCGCTTTCGGCGACTCCGGACTGCTGCTGCTCTCGGGTGGCCTGCTGCTGGCTCTGGCCGCCGCGGTCGTGACCTTCGGCGTCATCGGTCCGCACCTCGAGATCACCCCGGTCACCAGGCGGATCGGCGAGATCTTCGAATACCTGCTGATCTGCGCCATCATCCCGCTGGCGCTGTGGCTGCTCGATGTCTACTCGATGGCGAGGAACCTGAACCTATGACCGGGCGGCTGGGGCTGCGCCGCGGCATCGGAATCATCAGCGCCGCCCTTGTTCTCGGCACGGCGTCGTTCGGGCGGCCTGCCCCGGCAGCGGCGATCGATCCACCCGCGGTCGACGACGCGGCGCTGGGTGCGGCGTTGGCGATCAGCGGCAGACCCGCGCCGCTCGAGCCGACCGAACAGCGCTCGGTGTGTGCCGAACCGATGCTCACCGGCGCCCCGCCCATGGAACCATCGGTGGCGCAGGCGGTTCTGGACCTTCCGACCGCGTGGCAGTTCAGCCGCGGGGCGGGCCAGAAAGTGGCCGTCATCGACACCGGCGTGAACCGCCATCCACGTCTGCCCGCGCTGCAACCGGGTGGCGACTACGTCTCCGACACCGACGGCACGGTGGACTGCGACGGACACGGCACCCTCGTCGCGGGCATCATCGCCGCCGTGCCCAGTCCCGACGACGCGTTCGTCGGTGTGGCCCCCGAGGCCGAGATTCTCGCCATCCGCCAGCTCAGCCTTGCCTACGAGCCCAAGGACCGCCGGTCCGGCGAGCAGTCCGGCGCCATCACCACCTCCGGCTACGGCAACGTGCTCACCTTGGCGGGCGCGGTCGTGCGGGCCGTGGACATGGGCGCCACCGTCATCAACATCTCCGAGGTCGCCTGTTCGACCGCGGGCGGGACGCCGCAGGACGGCGCGCTGGGCGCGGCCGTCAAATACGCCTTCGACCGCAACGTCGTCGTCGTCGCCGCCGCGGGCAACATGCAGTCCGAGGGCGCCTGTAAGACGCAGAACGAACAGCCCGGCTGGTCCGCGGTGCAGACGGTGGCCAGCCCGGCATGGTTCGATCCGTACGTGCTCTCGGTCGCCTCCATCGACCCCAACGGCATGGTCTCGGAACTCTCGCTGCACGGACCGTGGATACGCGCGGCCGCCATCGGGCGCGGGATCGTCTCGCTCGACAGCAAGCCCGGCGGCACCGGCCTGGTCGACGGAGTACAGACCAGCGAGGGCGTCAGCCCCATCGAGGGCACCAGTTTCGCGGCACCCTATGTGTCCGGTCTGGTCGCCCTGGTCCGGGCCCGGTTCCCGGAATTGAACGCCGCGCAGGTCATCGACCGCGTCATCCGCACCGCGCACGCGCCGGGCACCGGCCGCGACGACGAACTCGGCCACGGCCTGATAGACCCGGTCGCCGCACTGACCGCCGACCTGCCGGATCAGCCGGTCCACGCCGGGGCCGACACGCCGCGGGCACTACCCGCGCCGTTCCGTCCGCCCGGGCCCGACCCGCTGCCGCGCCGGGTGGCCGCCATCGGCTCCATCACGGCCCTGGCCGTTCTCGGCATCGGCGCCGCACTGTCGATTCCGTTCCGCAACCGGCGCGAACTCGATCTCGACCACCTCGACCGGGAAAACACTGAGGGATAGCGAATGGTCACCGAAGGTTTCGTGCGCCGCCCCCGCATCGCGCCACCACGCGCGCCAGGCGGGGAGGTGGCGCTGAACGCGCCGCCGGAGATCCCCAGGCCGCTGCCCGCGCCGCTGCTGATGAAACTGATGCCGGTCGTGATGGTCGTCGCGGTTGTCGGCATGATCGCGATGATGGCCATGATGGGTCGCAACCTGCTGGCCAATCCGATGATGATGATGTTCCCGATGATGATGATCATGTCGATGGTCGGCATGATGATGGGCTACCGAGGCGGTACCTCGAAGTCGGCCGCGGAACTCAACGAGGAACGCAAGGACTACTTCCGCTACCTGGATCAGATGCGCAAGGACGTGCGCCGCACCGGGAAGAAGCAGCTGGACTCGCTGCTGTGGAGCCATCCCGAGCCACGCGACCTGATCTCGGTGGTCGGCACCAGGCGAATGTGGGAGCGCAGGCCCAACGACCCGGATTTCGGGCATGTCCGGGTGGGCGTGGGCAGCCACCGGCTCGCGACCAAGCTGGCCCGCCCCGAGACCGGGCCGCTGGAGGACCTCGAACCCGTGTCCACGGTCGCTTTGCGCAGGTTCGTGCGCACCCACTCGGTGGTGCATCGACTGCCGACCGCCGTGTCGTTGCGCGCGTTCCCCGCTGTCAATGTCGGCGGCGATGCCGAGCAGGCGCGCACCCTGGTGCGGTCGATGCTCATGGAGCTCACCGCCTTTCACGGGCCCGATCACGTCGCGGTCGCGGTCGTCTGCGCGGACCCGGACGCCCCCACCTGGTCGTGGTTGAAATGGCTGCCGCACCTGCAACATCCCACGGCCCGCGACGGAATGGGCTCGGCCCGCATGATGTACGGCTCGCTCGGGGAACTGGAGACCGCGCTCAACGAGGAGCTGCTCGAGCGGGGCCGATTCATGCGCAATCCGCAGCCGACCCAGGGACGGCTGCATCTGGTGGTCGTCATCGACGACGGTTACGTCAACGGCAGCGAGCGCCTGATCAGCGAGTCCGGCCTGGACGCGGTGACCGTGCTCGACCTGAACGCGCCGGAGAACGGCCTCGCGGCGCGGCGCGGTCTGCAACTCGTCGTGGCCGACGGCGACGTGAGCGCCAAGAGCGCGGCGGGAGTGGAGAAGTTCGCCACCGCCGACGAGACCAGCATCGCCGAGTCGGAGGCGTTCGGTCGCAGTGTGGCGCGCTACCGGATCGCCACCGCCGCCCAGATCGTGAGCCTCGGCGACGAGACCCGCGCCGACCCCGGCCTGATGGCACTGTTGAAGATCTCCGACGCCGCGCAGATCGAGCCTGCCCGGGTGTGGCGGCCGCGCACGGCGCGCGAACGGCTGCGGGTTCCCATCGGCGTCACGCCGGACGGCACCCCCGTCGAGATCGACATCAAGGAATCCGCCGAGAACGGTATGGGCCCGCACGGCCTCTGCATCGGCGCCACCGGATCCGGTAAGTCGGAATTCCTGCGCACCCTCGTGCTCTCGCTGGTCACCACCCATTCCCCGGACTACCTGAACTTGGTGCTGGTGGATTTCAAGGGCGGCGCGACCTTCCTCGGGCTGGAGCCGCTGCCACACGTGGCGGCCGTGATCACCAATCTCGAGGAAGAACTCTCGATGGTCGATCGTATGAAAGATGCCCTGGCGGGCGAGATGAACCGCCGCCAGGAGTTGTTGCGCTCGGCGGGCAATTTCGCCAACGTGACCGACTACGAGAAGGCCCGGGCTGCGGGCGCACCGCTCGACCCGCTGCCCGCGCTGTTCGTCGTGGTCGACGAGTTCTCCGAGCTCCTGTCCCAGAAACCGGATTTCGCGGACCTGTTCGTCATGATCGGCCGGCTCGGCCGCTCACTGCACGTGCATCTGCTGCTCGCCTCGCAGCGTCTGGAGGAGAACAAACTGCGCGGCCTGGACTCCCACCTGTCCTACCGCATCGGCCTTCGCACCTTCTCCGCCAATGAATCCCGCGCCGTCCTCGGCATCACCGATGCGTACCATCTGCCGGGCGTGCCGGGCTCCGGATACCTCAAGAGCGACGCCGACGACCCGTTGCGCTTCAATGCCACCTACGTTTCCGGGCCGTACATCTCGCCGAGCGGCGGCAACGAGGTGGACGGCCACGTCGTGGGCGGCCAGAGCCCGACGGTGTTCACCGCCGCACCCGTCGAGACGACTGCCACGGAGGCGCCGGTCGCTACCGAACGACCGGGACTGCCGGAGCTGCCCCCGCCGCCCCCCACCACACCGACGCGGGAAGAAGGTCTTCCGGACACGCTGCTGGAGGTGGTCGTCAAACGGCTCACCGGGCACGGCCGTCCGGCACACGAGGTGTGGCTGCCGCCGCTGGACGAGTCACCCAGCGTGGACATGCTGCTCCCGGAACCGGATTGGCGGTCCCCGGTGAATCGGCACGGGCAGCTGTGGATGCCGATCGGCATCATCGACAAGCCCTACGAGCAGCGTCGCGACGTGCTCACGGTGCAGTTGGCGGGGGCGGCGGGCAATGTGGCGATCGTCGGCGGCCCGCAGTCGGGCAAGTCGACGACGGTGCGCACCATCGTCATGGCGGCCGCCGCCACGCACACCCCGGAGCAGGTGCAGTTCTACTGCCTGGACTTCGGCGGCGGCAGTCTGGCGGGCCTGTCCGGCATTCCGCACGTCGGGTCGGTGGCCGGGCGCCTGGACAGTGACCGGGTGCGCCGCACCGTTGCCGAGTTGACCACTCTGCTGCGCCAGCGCGAGGAGCGTTTCGCCGAACTCGGCATCGAGTCGATGACCGAATTCCGGCGCCGCAAGTTCGCCTCGCTCGAGGCCAGGTCGATCAACGGCACGCCGGCCGACCAGGCACGTGATCCGCTGGCCGCCGACCAGTTCGGTGACGTCTTCCTGGTGATCGACGGCTGGGCCGCGATGCGCGAAGAGTTCGACGTGCTCGAGTCGCAGGTCAACGCGATCGCGGCGCAGGGCCTGTCCTACGGCATCCACCTCATCCTGACCGCTTCGCGTTGGGGCGAGATCCGCCCGGCCATCAAGGATCAGATCGCCACCCGGCTCGAGCTTCGCCTCGGCGACCCGACCGACTCCGAGATGGGCAGGCGCACAGCGGCACTGGTGCCGATGGGCAGGCCGGGCCGTGGCCTCACCCCGGAACAGCTGCACATGCTGATCGCACTGCCGCGTCTGGACTCGAATTCGGACGCGACCACCGTCGCCGACGGTGTCACACAGGCCAAGCACGAACTGGTCCAGATGTACGGTGGCCGCCGTGCACCCGAGGTGCGCATGCTGCCGCTGGAGATCAGCCGCTCGGATGTGCTCGCGATCGCGGCCGATCACGATGTGACACCGAGCCCGACCAAGGTCGTGGTGGGTCTGGGCGAGAACGAGCTGGAACCCTGGGTCATGGACTTCGGGTCCGAGCCGCACTTCATGGCTTTCGCCGATGTGGAATGCGGCAAGACGACCCTGCTGCGCAATGTCGTCATGGGCGTGCTGGAGAACTCCACACCCGAGCAGGCCAAGATCATCCTCATCGACTACCGGCGCACCATGCTCGGTGTGGTGCCGGAGGAGTACCTGGCCGGATACTCGACGTCGTCGCAGACCTCGGGCAAGATGCTCACCGGGCTGGCCAAGTACATGTCCCAGCGCATCCCCGGTTCCGACATCACCCCGCAGCAGCTGCGCGAACGCAGCTGGTGGACAGGACCGGAGATCTACCTCGTCGTCGACGACTACGACATGGTCGCCACCGGCATGAACCCGTTGGTTCCGCTGGTGGAGTACCTGCCGCAAGCCAGGGACATCGGCCTGCACCTGATCGTGACCCGGCGCATCGGCGGCGCCTCGCGAGCGCTCTTCGACAACGTGCTCGGCACGATGAAGAACATGTCGGTGGACACGCTGATCATGAGCGGACCACGCGACGAGGGCAAGCTGATCGGCGACGTGCGGCCCAGCAAGCTGCCGCCGGGGCGTGGTGTACTCGTCTCCCGTTCACGTGGCCAGGAGATGGTGCAGATCGCGCACCTGCCACCGTTGTAGACCGGTTGGCACGAGATAACGAACTGCTTACAGCGTGGCGTTCGGCAACGCGAAAGACCTTGAAAGCGCGGCAGTGCGGTCTAGGGTGATGGCGTCCTGATCCGGTGTTGTGCGGCGATGAACGGCGAGGCAACGTGGCAGGTTCGAATTCATCTACGGTCGTGATGGCTCCTTCCGGCGCACCCTGGTGCGCCGACTCGGCGGACGGCGCCACGGATTCGGGGGTGTTACCCACCTCCGATCTGCTGGTTCGCGCGTGCCGCGGGCATCGTGTGGTCGGCGGGCCGGTGCTCTGGCTCGCCCGTGATCTCGCGGTGCTCCACGAGAAGCGGCTGGTGGGACGCGATGGTTCGGTGGACACCGAGTCCGCCGCATCGCTCGAGATCCAGCGGCGCAGAAGCGAACTGGTCATGGCCATCGACGACTGGGTCGCCCGGAATGTGCTGCAGCACCGCATCGGCGCGACCCTGCACACCGAGACCGTCGGCGCGGTGGTCGACCGCATCGCCGAGTCCTCGGTCCGTGCGCACCACGCGCTGATGACCCTCGCGGCGAACGACGATCTGCTGCACGGTGCGTGGCATCGGCTGGCCGAGATCGCCGACGCCTACGACGATCTGATCCGCGATGTGCTCGCGGGTCGCCGTCGGCTGCCCGAGTGGTGAGCTGTTCCCGGGTGCGGTCGCGTCCCTAGTGGTGGAATCGCCGGTGGTCGGCGCCGAAACCGTCGGCCACCGTCGCGGCCAGCTCCACGTAGGCGCGCTTGGCCTGCTTGCTCAGGCGGTGCAGGTCGATCTCGGCGCCCTCGGAAAGATGCGCGTCGTAGGGAATGATGTGCACGGCGCGGCAGCGGGCGAGGAAGTATTCGCGCAACTGCTGGACGCCCACATTCGGTGATCCCTCGCGCGGCAGGTTGATCACCACGACGGCGTTGCGGACCAGATGGTCGTGGCCGTGCAGGGACAACCAGTCCAGGGTGGCCGCGGCGCTGCGCGCGCCGTCGATGGCCGCCGAGGAGACCAACACCAGGGAATGGGCCAGGTCGAGGACGCCGGTCATCGCCGAATGCATCAAACCGGTGCCGCAGTCGGTCAGGATGATGTTGTAGAAGCGCTGCAGGATCCGTGCGACCGCCCGATACTCCTCGTCGTTGAACGACTCCGACGCGGCCGGATCCCGTTCGCTGGCAAGCACTTCCAGTCGGCTGGTGGCCTGGGAGGTGTGCCTGCGGACATCGGAATAGCGTTCGATCGAGGGGTCGAGCAGCAGATCGCGCACAGTCGATCGGGTCTGCAACGACACCCGCTGCGACAGGGTGCCGAAGTCGGGATTGGCATCCACCGCGATCACCCGGTCACCGCGCACCGAGGCGAAGATCGACCCCAGGCCCATCGTGGTGGTGGTCTTGCCGACCCCGCCTTTCAACGACAGCACGGCGATCCGGTAGTCGCCGCGGACCGGCTGACGGATCCGCGCCACCAACTCCTGCAGCCGTCGTTCCTCGGCGGACATGCCCGGATTGATCGCGCCGCCGGAGATGTGGTGCACGGCTTTTCGCCATCCGCTGCCCGGTGACTTCTTCGCCCGCCGCAGCGGCACGTCGTCCAAGGAGGGGTGCGGTCCCGGTGCGGGCTGATGTCCCTGTGTCGGCGTACCCCAGTGGCCGTCTGCCCCGGGGGGACCACCCTCTACCCGATGTCCCTGCGGGCCCGTATTCCACGGCGCGGGAACGCCTTCCGGCTGTCCGGGAGGCGGCGGCGGATACGGCGACGGCGCCGGTGGCGGCTCCGGCTGCGCGAACACTCGGGGATCGCGGCGTTCACCAGGCATCCGTGGATCGCCGCCCGGCGCCTGGGGCGGGGGCTGGACGAAGGTACGTGGGTCGCGGTATCCGGCGTGACCGGACGGCTCGCTCACCGGCGCGCGGTGCGAAGACTGTTGCGGCGCACCGTTCTGCCAAGGCAGATCGCCGGCACCCGGACCCCTGCTGGGCGCGGGAGCGCCGCCGTGTCCCGAGCCCTCGGGCCCGGCCCACCCGCCGCGCGGGCCCGGCGAACCGTAGGGCTGCTCGCCCGTGGCCGGAGATTCCAGCCCGTACACCGGATTCGAGCCGGGACCGTAGGCGGGCTGACCGTTCATCGTCCCGTAGCCGGTATAGGGCAGTTCGGCTGCCGGGGCGTACGCGGACGGTCCGCCCTCGGCCGACGCGTGGGTATCCGGCGCTGCCGGACCGGCCGGATTCGTGGCGTAGGGCGAGCGCTCGGCGCGCGGTGGTTCGATCCTGCCCGAAGCGGAGTCGTCGGACGTCGCCGCCGAGGAAGCCGGCGACGCCTGAGGTGCCCGAGATGCCGGACTGTCGCCGGGGGGTGCTTCACCGGCGGGGCCGCCGAGCCCCGCGGGCGCCTCGGTATCCCGGCTCACCGGTGAACCACCGGGATGCCCCGGCGTCGGCGGCCCTGACGGCCCGCGAGCATCGCCGTCGGCCAGCGGGTGATCGCCGGTCGCCATGCGATGCCGCCCCGAGTTCGGTCCCGAGGATTCGGACTCCGCCGCAGGCGCGTGCGGCGCGACTGGTGATGTGCCCGCACCGACAGCTGCTGTGGTGGGCGCTGCAGGGGGGCCTGGGATTGCCGGCGCGCCGGGCACGGGGCCGGTCCGCGCCGGTGGCCCCTCGGCATTCGAAACGCCCGCCGGGACGGCTGCGTCGGTACCGGTGGCCTGGTGATGATCCGGCGACCGGTCGCCGACCTGGCCTGGCATCGGCGGATCAGGCAGCGGCGGGCGTGTGGAGGTGGCCGATGCCGATGCCGATGTCGTCCCGCCCGGCGCACCGGACGCCGGCGCGCGCAGGCTCTCCGAGGGGGAAGGCGCACCGGACTCGTGCGGCGGCGTCGCCGTCGGGGTGCCGATCGACGGATTCGGCAGCGACGGGCGCAGAGCCTCGGGTGCTGCGGGTACCTCGCCGGATCCGCGCGGGATCGTCGGGGTCGGGGTGCCGATCGAAGGATTGGGCAGCGCCGGACGGCCCTGCGGCGCGGGCATGTCCCCGGACTCGCGGACGGGGAAAGGGGGCGTCGGCGCGGAGGGGCCGATCGAAGGATTCGGGACCGGGGGGCGAAGAGCCTCCGCAGGCGCCGGCGTATCGCCGGAGCCGCGTGGTGGTGTCGGAGTGGGGACGCCGGTCGAGGGATTCGGCGGCTGCGGCGCCTCGGACGCCGGGCGGGGACTCCCGAATCCGTGCGACGGGGGCGTGGGAGTGGGCGTGGGGGTGGGCGTACCGATGGAGGGGGCGGGCAGCGACGACCGCTGTGCCTCGGGCGGGGCCGGCAGCTCGCCCGAGGGGGGCGGAGGCAGCGCCGGTGCGCCGGGTGGTGGGCTCGGCAGTGGCGGCCGCTGGACATCCGGCGTCGGCGCGAATCCGGACGGGGCGGGCGCGGGGCCCGGCAGGGGTGGCGGCGACGCCGACACGAAGGGCCCGGACACCGGGGGAGCCGGCTCGGGGGCGCCGAGGGGGCGGAAGGCCGCCGACGGGGTGGTGGGCTGTCGGGTGGGCAGCCGGGCGCCGGTGTCTTGTTCGGGCGCCCACGGAGTCTGCTCGGCGGGGACTTGGGCGGGCGGCGCGGGCCGGGCATCACGGGGTCCGGGACCGGCGGGCCGGTCCGCGGTATCACCGTCGGCATCGGGTGCGGCGGTGTCGGAGGTGCGATCGTCCTTGTCGCGGCCGCCGAAGAACCGGCGCTTCTTGCGCTTGGGAGCGGGCTCGTCGTCGATGAGTTCGTCGTGCGGGAGGTTCTGGACGGGCGGGGCGTCGTAGCTGTCGCCGGCGTCGCTTTCCGACAGCCACGGCGGCAGCATGGGCAGGCCGTCGTCGACACGGCTCACGACCGCGCTCCGCTCTGCCTCGCCCGGCTGTCGTACCCGTCCGGGACCCCCGTGATCGGTGTCCGTCGTGTGGTGCGAAACCGCCGGTGCCCGCCGAGCATCGCGCGCTCCCTGCGCTGCCTCACGACGTCCCCCTGATAGAGCTTCTCGACCGGTGCCTGGACCGGTTCAGTTTACGGGACCGCACCGGCCCCGGGTGGCGCAGGCAGCGCTGTACCCCTTTACCCCTGTCGCTGCCGGAGGGGGCCTTTTGCCTCATCGTCCAGCGATCGGTAAGCTGGAGCGGCGGTGCACCCATGCGCCGACTGTTCCGCGTGCCACCTGTTCGGTGTACCGCCGGGTGATCCCCGACGAGTACATCCAAGCAGAAACCCTGCGAACGGCAAGCACGCGGACAAACA
This sequence comes from Nocardia higoensis, assembly GCF_015477835.1. Lineage (NCBI taxonomy): Bacteria > Bacillati > Actinomycetota > Actinomycetes > Mycobacteriales > Nocardiaceae > Nocardia > Nocardia higoensis. The sequence continues at coordinate 619,927 of NZ_JADLQN010000002.1, forward strand.
ACCAGGCAAACACACCAGGTTCGAGCGGCTCCGGCCGCCTCCGGGCCGGGAGCGCGGAGGACATGGCGAAGAAAGACGGGGCCATCGAGGTCGAGGGTCGGGTTGTCGAACCGCTGCCCAATGCGATGTTCCGGATCGAGCTCGAGAACGGACACAAGGTTCTCGCGCACATCAGCGGGAAGATGCGGCAGCACTACATTCGCATCCTCCCCGAGGACCGGGTGGTCGTCGAGCTCTCGCCCTACGACCTGTCCCGCGGCCGGATCGTTTACCGCTACAAGTGAGGTCGGGTCCCGGGCGCACCGGGGCGCGGCAGGATGAGTCCGGGCCGACGGCGCAGTGCGCTGCGCCCGGAATCCCATAGAGAGACTTCCCCAGCCGTCGGCTGGGGAAAAACTGTGTTCACACCCCAGTGAACCCGCAACAGATTGGACAGACGTGAAGGTTCAGCCGAGCGTCAAGAAGATCTGCGAGAAGTGCAAGGTGATCCGCCGTAACGGGCGGGTCATGGTGATCTGCGACAACCTGCGCCACAAGCAGCGCCAGGGCTGATCGAGAACCACCGCCGGGCACCGATCGCCTGATCGGCTTGGCCAACAAAGAAGAACTCCCAGCTCCAGCTGCACGCTGTGGAAATTCGGGCTCTTCCCCTGTGGAGGACAACCCGGGGCGTGTATGCCAACCACCGGTACGGAGGCCGGTGCCCCGAATCAACAGACGCGGGGACGGACAGGGAGCAGACCTCCGCCAACCATGAAGGAACTGCCACCATGGCACGTCTGATGGGCGTCGATCTCCCGCGCGAAAAGCGCATGGAGATCGCGCTGACCTACATTTTCGGCATCGGCCGTACCCGCTCCAAGGAGATCCTCGAGGCCACCGGCGTCAGCCCGGACCTGCGTTCGAAGGATCTGAGCGACGACGACCTGACCAAGCTCCGCGACTACATCGAGGCCTCGGAGTTCAAGGTCGAAGGCGATCTGCGCCGCGAGGTGCAGGCCGACATCCGTCGCAAGATCGAGATCGGCTGCTACCAGGGTCTGCGGCACCGCCGTGGTCTGCCGGTGCGCGGCCAGCGCACCAAGACCAACGCGCGTACGCGTAAGGGTCCGAAGAAGACCGTCGCCGGCAAGAAGAAGTAAGGGATCCGCATGCCTCCGAAGAGTCGGGCTACGGGCCCGAAGAAGACCCAGAAGGCGCGTCGCAGGGACAAGAAGAACGTCCCGCACGGCCACGCGCACATCAAGAGCACGTTCAACAACACGATCGTGTCGATCACCGACCCCAGCGGCAACGTCATCTCCTGGGCGTCCTCGGGTCACGTCGGCTTCAAGGGTTCGCGCAAGTCGACCCCGTTCGCCGCTCAGCTGGCTGCCGAGAACGCGGCCCGCAAGGCGCAGGAGCACGGCGTCAAGAAGGTCGACGTGTTCGTCAAGGGCCCGGGTTCGGGCCGCGAGACCGCGATCCGTTCGCTGCAGGCCGCCGGCCTGGAAGTGGGCACGATCTCCGATGTCACCCCGCAGCCGCACAACGGCTGCCGTCCGCCCAAGCGGCGTCGCGTCTAGCGGGAAAGGAATAGCGAACAATGGCTCGTTACACAGGCCCTATCACCCGCAAAAGCCGTCGGCTCCGTGTTGACTTGGTCGGCGGTGACCAGGCGTTCGAACGTCGCCCCTACCCGCCCGGCCAGCACGGCCGCGCGCGGATCAAGGAGAGCGAGTACCTGCTCCAGCTGCAGGAGAAGCAGAAGGCTCGCTTCTCCTACGGCGTCATGGAGAAGCAGTTCCGTCGCTACTACGAAGAGGCCAACCGCCAGAAGGGCAAGACGGGTGACAACCTGCTGCGCCTGCTGGAGACCCGCCTCGACAACGTGGTGTACCGCGCCGGTCTGGCCCGTACCCGCCGTCAGGCCCGTCAGCTCGTCAGCCACGGCCACTTCCTGGTCAACGGCGTGAAGGTCGACGTGCCCAGCTACCGCGTCTCCCAGTACGACATCATCGATGTCAAGGAGAAGTCGCTGCCGACCCTGCCGTTCCAGGTGGCTCGCGAGACCGTCGGCGACCGGCCGGTTCCCGGCTGGCTGCAGGTGATCCCCGGTCGTCTGCGGATCCTGGTCCACCAGGAGCCCGAGCGCGCACAGATCGATGTGCCGCTGCAGGAACAGCTGATCGTCGAGTACTACTCGAAGTAATTCAGCGCGCTGTGCCGCTGGTGTGTGGCCGTTCGACGACGAGCGGCCACACACAACCCCTGAAACGTGGCGTCAAATAGCGGGCGCCCTAGAAGGAGGAAGATCCTCATGCTGATTTCCCAGCGACCGACGCTGACCGAAGAGGTCGTCGCCGAGAACCGGTCGAAGTTCACCATCGAGCCCCTCGAGCCGGGCTTCGGCTACACCCTGGGCAACTCGCTGCGGCGGACCCTGCTGTCCTCGATCCCGGGGGCCGCGGTCACGAGCATCCGCATCGACGGCGTTCTGCACGAGTTCACCACCGTCCCCGGCGTGAAGGAAGATGTCACCGACATCATCCTGAACCTCAAGGGCCTGGTCGTGTCCTCGGAGGAGGACGAGCCGGTCACCATGTACGTGCGCAAGCAGGGCCCGGGCACCGTCACCGCCGGTGACATCGTGCCGCCTGCCGGAGTCGTCGTGCACAACCCGGACATGCACATCGCCACCCTGAACGACAAGGGCAAGCTCGAGATCGAGCTCGTCGTCGAGCGGGGCCGCGGCTACGTGCCCGCCGTGCAGAACAAGGCGTCCGGCGCGGAGATCGGCCGGATCCCGGTGGACTCGATCTACTCGCCGGTGCTCAAGGTGACCTACAAGGTCGAGGCGACCCGTGTCGAGCAGCGCACCGACTTCGACCGGCTCATCCTGGACGTGGAGACCAAGAACTCCATCAGCGCGCGGGACGCGCTCGCCTCGGCGGGCAAGACCCTGGTCGAACTGTTCGGCCTGGCCCGTGAGCTGAACGTCGAAGCCGAAGGCATCGAGATCGGCCCCTCGCCGGCCGAGGCGGATCACATCGCCTCGTTCGGTCTGCCGATCGAGGATCTGGACCTCACCGTCCGGTCCTACAACTGCCTCAAGCGCGAGGGTGTGCACACGGTGGGCGAGCTGGTGGCCCGCACCGAGTCGGACCTGCTGGACATCCGCAACTTCGGTCAGAAGTCCATCGACGAGGTGAAGGTCAAGCTGCACGCGCTGGGCCTCTCGCTCAAGGACAGCCCGGCGTCGTTCGACCCGTCCTCCGTGGTGGGTTACGACGCGAGCACCGGAACGTGGAGCGACAGCGGCACTTTCAGCGACAACGACGGCGGCGAGCAGGACTACGCCGAGACCGAACAGCTCTAGGCGGCTGGGGTAGGCAACCCAGGTCGGCCTTGACCCGCGGCGTGAGCGACGGGCCCGGAGGCGGTAGCGAAGCGTCACCACGAAGGGCCCCGCGAACGCCGCAATCAGACAGCGGCGTGAGCGACAGGCCCGGAGGCGGTAGCGAAGCGTCACCACGAAGGGCCCCGCGAACGCCGCAATCAGACACAGGAGAACAACAATGCCTAAGCCCAAGAAGGGTGCCCGCTTCGGCGGGTCGGCGTCGCACCAGAAGGCGATCTTCGCCAATCTGGCGACGGCGCTCTTCGAGCACGGCCGGATCACCACGACCGAGTCCAAGGCCAAGGCCGTGCGTCCCTACGCCGAGAAGATCATCACCAAGGCGAAGGGCGGCACTCTCGCCGACCGTCGCGAGGTGCTGAAGGTGATCCGCAACAAGGACGTCGTGCACGCGCTCTTCGCCGAGATCGGGCCGTCGTTCGAGGGGCGCGAGGGTGGCTACACCCGCATCATCAAGACGCTGCCCCGCAAGGGTGACAATGCGCCGATGGCGATCATCGAGCTGGTCCGGGAGAAGACCGTGACCAACGAAGCCGATCGCGCCCGCCGCGTGGCCGCCTCGCAGAAGGCCGAAGAGAAGAAGGTCGAGGAAGCTCCCTCCGAGGAGGGCACGGCGACCGCCGAGACCACCGAGGCTCCGGCCGAGGAGACCAAGGCTGACGAGGCTCCGGCCGAAGAGTCCGCCGAGGACAAGAAGGAAGCCTGAGCTGACTCGGGATTCCATGGATGAGCCCGCCGCCCTCCTGGGTGGCGGGCTCATTCGCGTGCGGCTCGACATCTCCTACGACGGAACGGATTTCACCGGCTGGGCCAGGCAGCCGGGACTACGCACCGTGCAGGGGGTGCTGGAGGAATCGCTGACCAAGGTGCTGCGTGAGCCCATCCAGCTGACCGTCGCCGGGCGGACGGATGCCGGTGTGCACGCGGAGGGACAGGTCGCGCATTTCGACACCACGGCCGAGTTCGACGGCCCGAAGCTGGTGCACCGGCTGGCCCGGTTCCTGCCGAAGGATGTGCGGGTCAAGGACGCGCGCCCGGCGCCGGCCGATTTCGATGCCAGGTTCTCGGCCATCCGCCGGCACTACGTCTACCGGCTGACCACCGCACCGTACGGGGCGGAACCCCTGGCGGCGCGCAATGTGGTCCCCTGTAAGCCCGGGGTGGATCTGGACGCGATGCGCACGGCCTCGCGGAAACTGCTGGGGCTGCACGATTTCGCCGCCTTCTGCCGACGGCGCGAAGGCGCGACGACGGTGCGCGAACTGCAACGCTACGACTGGGAGCGGCAGGGAGATCTGCTGATCGCACACGTCAGCGCGGACGCGTTCTGCTGGTCGATGGTGCGCAGCCTGGTCGGCGCGGTGCTCGCGGTGGGGGAGGGCAGGCGCACGCCCGACTGGGTCGCTGGATTGCTGCGGGAGACCCAGCGCTCGAGCGCGGTCACCGTCGCGCCCGCGCACGGACTCAGTCTCGTCGCCGTGGACTACCCGGCCGAGGAGGATCTGGCGGCCCGCAATGTCCAGACCAGGGAGATGCGGACGGTGCCCACCCCGGAAGGCTGCTGCGGGGACTGATGGGCAGCACTGCTGCCCATCCCGCTCCCCAGCTCCCGCGGCCACGTGCCCCTGAGCTGCCGCACTGGAAGTCCGCGTGCCGGGTCGGTCGGCGTTCGTCGTGCGCTGGGCTGCGAAAGCGAAGCGCGCCGCCGATTTCGGCGACGCGCGACGCTTTGGTGTGGATATCGTGTGTGGACCCCGACGGTGTCGTGGCCTCAACTGCCGGTGCTCGCCTCGATCGTCTTCTGCTCGGAGCCTCCGCTGATCTGGATGCGGCGCGGCTTGGCTCGTTCGGCGATCGGGATGGTCACCGAGAGCACGCCGTTGTTGTAGCTCGCGCTGATCTTGTCGGCATCGACGTTGTCGCCCAACGACAGCTGACGCATGTAGGTGCCCGCGAAACGCTCGGAGGCGATCCACTGGACGCCTTCGTCGCTGGGGAGGCTGCGCTGAGCGCGCAGGGTCAGCGTGCCGTTGTCCACGCTGACGTCGACGGAACCCGGGTCGACACCGGGCAGGTCGGCATTGAGCACGTAGTGGTCGCCCGCCTTGAACAGATCCATCGGCATGAAGCGGGGCGCCCGTGCGGTCCCGGCACTCTCGCCGAGTAACTGGCGAGCGACGGTGTCGATGTCATGGAATGGATCGAATCGCAGCACAGCAATCACCTCCCATTTCGATCACTGCGGCGCTCACCTCGGCCGACGAGCGCCGGAAGCTGTGCACCTCCGATATTAGCACTCTAGGGGTGGGAGTGCCAGCATCGTTTCGGTGTCCGGAACCGGGTGGATCACCCGGCTCACGATGCCTGCGTCAGGAATGGAGTGATCGGAGATGCCGCGCGCCGGAATGTATGAGACGAGCGGGAGGTTGGTTCCGGCATGACGGAATACGGACTCGGTCGATTCGGTGTGTGGCGCGGCTACAAAGGGTTTCGGCCGGAGGAGGCCGCCGAACTGGAAGAGCTCGGTTACGGCGCGCTCTGGCTCGGCGGGTCGCCGCCCGCGTCGCTGGATACGGTGGAGCCGCTGCTCGCGGCGACCGAGTCGCTCACGGTGGGCACCAGTATCGTCAACATCTGGACCGCGTCGGTGACGGAACTCGCCGAGTCGTTCCACCGCATCGAAGACCGGTATCCCGGGCGGTTCCTGCTCGGCATCGGCGTGGGGCACCCGGAAGCTGTCAGCACCTACCGCAAGCCCTACGACGCGCTCGTCGAGTACCTCGACGCCCTGGATGCCGCCGGGGTGCCGCGATCGCGCCGGGCGGTCGCGGCGTTGGGCCCCCGGGTACTGGAGGCGGCGCGGGACCGGTCCCTGGGCGCATTGCCCTATCTCGGCACGCCGGAGCACACCCGCCGCGCCCGCGAAGTACTCGGCGCCAGGTCGCTACTGGCGGTGGAACAGAAACTGGTGGTCGACGACGACGCGGAACGTGCCCGCGCGCTGGGGCGTTCGGTGGTCACGATGTATCTGGGTTTGGCTAACTATGTGAACAATCTGCGCAGGCTCGGCTACGAGGAGAGCGACGTCGACGGGACCGGCAGCGACCGGCTGATCGACGCGCTCGCCGTGCACGGAAGCGCTGCGCGGGTGGCCGAGCAACTCGGGGCGCACCTGGACGCGGGCGCCGACCATGTGGCGCTGCAGCCGCTCGGCGAGGATTACCTGACCCCGCTGCGAGCGCTCGCGCCGTTGCTCCCGCGCTAGCGTCGTGCTCAGCGCACGAACCGGGCGATGGCGTCGGTCGCTTCCTTGATCTTCGCTTCCGCCTCGGGGCCGCCTGTCCGGGCGGCATCGACCACACAATGACTGATGTGGTCCTCGAGCAGGCCCATCGCGACGGCCTGCAGCGCCTTGGTCATCGCCGAGACCTGGGTGAGGATATCGATGCAGTACTTCTCCTCCTCCACCATGCGCTGCAGGCCGCGGGACTGGCCCTCGATCCGGCGCAGTCGCTTGAGGTAGTCGTCCTTGCTCGTGATGTAGCCGTGCCCCGCGTGGTTGTGGGCGGCGTGATCATGGGCGGCGGGGTCGAGTGCCGCGGGTTCTCTGTTGTCTGTCGCGTCGGGGATGGTCACCACTGTCTCCTTGCTCTGGGCCTGCCGACGAGGCCGGTCCATACCCCCCGAGGGTACAGGGGTTTGCGCTGGTCACGCCGTGGGCGAACTCGGCGTTGTCTCGACCGGCGCGCCGATCGGCCGCTCCGCCCCGGAACGAGCCAGCGCGATGCCACCGACCAGCAGCACGCCGCCGGCCATCTGCACCGGCGCGATCGCCTCGCCCAGCAGTATCCGGGCCAGCACGACCGCGAACAACACCTCGCTCAACAGCACCAGCGACATCAGCGTCGAACCGATCCGCGCGGCGCCCGCGACCCCGCACAGATAGGCCACCACCGTACTGATCGCGATCAGCAGTGCCAGCGCCACCCACACCGGTAGTCCGCGCTCGGCCATCACGGCCGTGCTCGCACCGACATGCAGCGGCAGCACGCTCGCCAGGCCCAGTACCCACGCCGTCACCGCCGCGACGGCCAGCCCGGCCCCGAGCAGTGTCACCGGACTCAGGCTGTCGGATGTGCGCGCAGACAGCAGGAAGAACGCCGCATTGCACAGCATCGACAACGCGGCCCAGCCCAGACCGGCCACGCTCAGCTCCGCGCTGTGGAGCACGTCGATGACCAGCGCGGCGCCGAGGAGCGCGATTGTGGCCCCGACGAGCGTGCGGGCGCTCGGCCTGCGCCGCCGCACGATCCAGTCCCAGAAGATGACCACGACCGGCGCCAGGAACTGGATCATGAGCGCGACACCCACCTGCAGATATTGCAGCGAGAGGAAGAAGGTGGCCTGCACACCCGCCACCGCGACCACGCCGAACGCGGTGATGGTGCGTAGATGCCGCGGACTCTCCCGCAGCTCGCGAGGATCGGCGAGTGCCGCGACCACCAGCACGATCGCGGCGGCGCCGGTCAAACGGACGGCGAGGATCGCGCCGGGCGACCACTGCGCCGCCAGCACCGACTTGGCCAGCGGGCCGGAACTGGCGAACGCCAGACCGCTCGCCACGGTCAGCCACACACCGGACCGCGCGCGCGACACCGCACCTCCTCGACGTTTCGAACTCGGCCTCTGGCTCTGACATCCCATCCCCGTTGTGAACAAGCATGCGCGACGAGATCGGGTGGTCGGGCGGCGGGGGGAGCGGGTCGTGCGGCCGGTACGGGGCGGCGAGGTGGTCGCGTCGGCGGTTGATGGGGCACCTTGCGGGCCGTCCCGGCCGCTCCGGGAGAATCAACGGTCATGAGCGAGCTTCCCCGCCCCGCCCTGGCCGTCATCGGCGGCACCGGGTTCTACGACTTCTTCGACGCCGAGACGCGCGAGATCGACATCGACACCCCCTACGGCAAGCCCAGCGCGCCCATCGCGGTCGGTGACGTGGCGGGCAGGCCGGTCGCGTTCGTGCCGCGCCACGGCAAGAAGCACGAGTACGCTCCGCACACGCTGCCGTATCTGGCCAATATGTGGGCGTTGCGTTCGCTGGGCGTACGACGGATCTTCGCGCCGTGCGCGGTCGGCAGCCTGCGCGCCGACTGGGGGCCGGGCACGGTCGCGGTGCCGGACCAGATCGTCGACCGCACGTCCGGACGGGCGCAGACCTACTTCGACGGCGGTGGCGTGCACGTCTCCTTCGCCGACCCCTACTGCCCCGAACTGCGCGTCGCCGCGATCGGCGCCGAAGTCGAGGAGCTGCCGCTGCGCGCGGGGGGTGCCATGGTCGTCGTGCAGGGTCCGCGCTTCTCCACCCGTGCGGAGAGTCGCTGGTTCGCCGAGCAGGGCTGGGACCTGGTCAACATGACCGGTCACCCGGAGGCGGTGCTCGCCCGGGAGCTGGAGATGTGCTACTCGGCCATCGCGCTGGTCACCGATCTCGACGCCGGGCTCGAAAGCGGTGACGGCGTGCACGCGGTCGATGTGTTCGCCGAGTTCAAGCGCAATATCGAGCCGTTCAAGGAGGTGGTCCGCAAGGCGATCGCGGCGGTGGAGAGTACCGAGACTTGCGCGCACTGCAGCCCGCACGAGGGCGTCGTGCTGCCGTTCGATCTGCCGTGACCGGAGAAGACGCCCGGGCCGTGCGCGCACCGTTGCGACTCGAGGTGATCGTGGCCAGCGTGCGGCCGGAGCGGTTCGCGCCGGTCGTGGCCGACTGGTTCCTGGCGACCGCTGGTGCGCGCCCCGAATTCGACATCGGGGTCATCGATCTGCTCGACACCCCGCTGCCCGCCGACCTGACCGAGACCGCGGAAGTCTCGGCCTTCCGTGCCCGGCTGCGCGCGGCGGACGCATTCGTCGCGGTCACCTCCGAGTACAACCACGGGTACCCGGCCTCGCTGAAGACCGCGTTCGACTCGGCCAAACACGAATGGCGGGCCAAGCCGATCGGATTCGTGTCCTACGGAGGGATGTCGGGCGGGCTGCGCGCGGTCGAGCAACTGCGTCAGGTGGTCGCCGAACTGCACATGGTGTCGCTGCGCGAAAGCGTCGGATTCCACCGCGCCAAGCGGCAGTTCGACGCCGACGGCCGGACCCGCGACGGGGCAGCGATCGACGCCGCCGAGCGGATGCTGAACCAATTATCCTGGTGGGGAAGGGCTTTGCGGGCAGCGCGAGACGCCGAGCCCTATCCGGGTTAGCGTGCCGAAGGGCCCGGGCGGCGTCAGCGCGCGGCGGCCATCGGTCGGCGGCCGCGCGGATTGCCGATGTAGGTGGCTTCCTTGGCGATCGACACCAGGGTCAGATCGACCTGGGTGGTGCCGGTGCGCACGATGACGCGGTTGCCGATCGCGCCCGGCTGGTGAATCGACAGATCCGGTCGGGTGGCGGGCCAGCCCATCGGATCGCCGGTGACGTAGATGGTGGTGACACCGGCGTGCGGCGCGGGCGCGAGCACACCGTCGACCACGGCCGCGGTGAACCCGGCGTCGGACTGGTGGGTTTCCACCGCGATCGCCAGCCGTTCCGGGTTGTTGATGGTCTGCACCAGCTGATCCCACGCGTGCGGGCGATCGGTGCGGACGAGGATGCGCTCACCGACGGCCAGCGCGCGGAACACCAGCTGCTGCGCCAGATACAACTCGCCGGCGACGTAGACCGTGGAGATACCTTGACCGACGATGCGCACCGCCACACCCTGGTTGTTCTCGTCCGAACCGATCAGCTGGCCGCAGCCCGACGAGGGCAGGTGCAGCGCGCCGATGACATCGATCGGGTACTCGGTCATCGGCACCGCGTCGTCGACCGCGGGCACCGCCAACGGCAGATTCGCCAGCAACCCGTCGCGATGACGGCCGTTCATCGAGATCATGCCGTCGAGCTTGCCGCCCTCGGGCAGCTCGCGAGTGGTCAGCCGCCAGGAGGCGCCGATGTTCACCGACTCCGCGGAACTGCCCGGCCGCAGCCGCACCGTCATGGTGGTTCCGCGGGAGGGCGCGACCCACAGTTGGGCCAGCAGATCCGAGCCGAGATGTTCCGGATCGACCGCGCTGCCGATATTGACCGCGTTGCCCAGTTCGGCGTAGCGCCAGGTATGGGTGAGTTCGCGCGGGTCGTAACCCGCGGTGATCTGCAGGACGGCCTTGCGGATCTCGGGTGCGGTGAGGATGCGGGCGCCGCAGTCGGCGTCCTCGAGCGCGCGCATGATGCGCTGGGTCGCGATCGTGACCGCACGTGAGGCGCCCTCGGTGCCCCCGCCCCGGCGAGCCGCCGCCCCGGCTCCGGCGACCGCGTCGAAACCGATCGCCAGCCATACCGAGCGGTGGGCGGTCGCGGGCAACGGGCCGAGCAGCGACTCGTAGATCTTTCCCGCGGGGGTGCCCGCGCGGCTGCGGTGCCCGTGGCTGACGATGTCGATGCCGCTGAGCAGAATGTCGTGCTGGTTCAGGCATTTCGCCAGTTCCGGCAGCGGCAGCAGGTGCGAGGCGAGCACGGTGCTGCTGGAGATGCGGGTCAGCCCGCCGCGCGGGGGCAGCACCTCGACGACCGTGACCACCCTGGTGCCATCCCAGTACAGGCCGAGCGAGCGGTCGTCGGGACCGCGGTAGTCCACGGTGTCGCCCAATTCGTAGTCGCGTCGGGTCTTGAACCGCCACAACGTGATCACCCAGTCCAGCGCGGTGCGTTTGGCGATCGGGATCAGCGGCAGCAACAGGGCGACCAGCGCTACGAGGAGCGAGTAGAGCGCGGGCAGCCCCGAGAGCAGCGAGACAATACCGGCGAGGAGTGCGAAGATCTGCGCGACGAGCAGATTCGGCATCGAGATGCGTCCGAGGAGCGGGCGCGGCCCCGCTCCGGTGGCTTCGGCCATCACGTCCCCCAAGTAACCGGTGTCGGCCGAATCCGCCCGGCCGAACTCAACAACAGTCCCCAGGAACTGTACTGTGTTGCGCGGACGTGAGCACTGTTCGGGGGAGGAACCATGCCTTCAAAGCCCACCACGCGCTGGCAGGTGAGCGGCTATCGATTCCTGGTGCGCAGGATGGAACACGCGCTGGTGCGCCGCGATGTGCGAATGCTGCACGACCCGATGCGGTCCCAGTCGCGTGCCTACGCCGTCGGCCTGGTGCTCGGCGTCGTGGTACTGGCGGGATGCGGCATTCTCGCGCTGTTCCGCCCGCAGGACAAGATCGGCGACAACACCCTGCTCATCGGCAAGGAGAGCGGTGGTGTCTATGTCGTCATCGACAATGTGGTCCATCCCGCGCTGAACATCGCCTCGGCTCGGCTGGCCTCCGGTGAGAGCGGAAAAGCCGCGATCATCAAGGAATCCGAGCTCACCAAGAAGCCGCGCGGACAGCTGATCGGCATTCCCGGCGCGCCCGCCGCGCTGCACTACGACGCCGACGGTTCGGGCCGCACCTGGACGGTCTGCGACGTGCTCGCCGTCGACGGCAGCAACGATCTGACGACCTCGGTCATCGCCGGTGACCTCGAACTCGGCGACAAGGCCTCGACGATGGGTTCGGACCGAGCGCTGCTGGTGACCGCGCAGGACAAGGACTATCTCGTCTACGACAACACCCGCGCCCGCGTCGACATGAACGATCGCAAGGTCACCGACGCCCTCGGCATCACCGGAATGACGCCGCGCCCCGTCGGTGAGGGCCTGCTCAACGCGATTCCCGAAGTGCTGCCCATCATTCCGCCCAAGATCAACGATCCCGGCGCGAGCGTGAGCTACCAGATCGGCAGCCACCGTGTCGGTGACGTGGTGCAGGTGGCGACCGAGCCGGACAAGAACTACGTCGTGCTCACCGACGGCCTGCAGGAGATCTCCCCGCTGACCGCCGACATCATTCGCAACACCTACCGGTCCTCGGGCACCGACTCCACGATCGACCAGGCCGACCGGGTCGCGGTGGACCTGGTGAACACCCTGGCGGTCGCCACCTATCCGCAGCGGCAGATGGACATCGTCGAGTTGAAGGACGAGCCGATCAGCTGTCTGTCGTGGAAGCCGAATCCGGTCGCCGCCGAGCACAACGAGGGCGGCAAACAGGCCGAATTGTCAGTGGTCACCGGTGTCGCGCTGCCGATTCCCGACAGCGGCAAGCTGGTCCCGCTCGCGCAGTCCGACGGCAACGGGCCCAATGCCGACTCGACCTATATTCCGCCGGGCACCGGCGCGTTCGTGCAGTCCACCGGCATCGAACCGGACAGCACTCGGAAGGATTCGATGTTCTACGTCGCCGACACGGGCGTGCGATACGGCATCAAGAACGCCGACGCCCAGAAGGCGCTGGGATTGGACATCGAGTCCGGGGTGAAGCCGGAACCGGCACCCTGGCCGATCGTGGGACTGCTCGCCAACGGTCCGACACTGGGACGCGAAGAGGCGATGGTGGCACACGACGGCATCGCGCCGGACGCCTCGCCCGCCGAGAATCCCGTGGGTAAGACCAACTGATCGAGGACAGGACCGCCACATGCGTACCGGGCCGACTCGATCGGTGCGAGTCGGAGTTCCGGCCCGGGCCCGCAGACGGCAGTGGGTGCCGTCGGCAGGCCCGGACACGGCTTACATCTCGTCGCCACCGACGCCGAATCGGCGGCGGATCGGGAACGAGGCCAGATACCCCAGGATCGACGCGGTCGCGATCACGCCGGTGCCGATGAGCGCCACATTCCGGGCGGTGTGGTCCGGCGGCGTGGGTGGCGCGGGCACCGCCAGTTGCCTGCTCCTGGCCGGGGCGGGCTCCTTGGGCGGCAGTGCGTCCGGCACCGCGTGGGTCAGCGCGGCGACAGGATCGACCGCCCCGTAACCGATGTAGGGATTCCACCCCTCGGCCGGCGCGTGCGCGGTGGCTTGGATGCGCTCGATGACCTCCAGCGCGCTCAGCTCGGGGAAGCGCGCGCGGACGAGTGCGGCGACGCCTGCGACGACGGGCGTGGCGAAACTCGTGCCGGTGATGTAGCCCTGCTGACCGCGTTGGTCGACCGTGCCGATCGCGGTGCCGGTGCCGCGTGGATCCAGGGAGACCATGTTCTCCCCGGAAGCGGCCACACCCACCCACGGGCCGGGAATCGTGAAACTCGACGGCGCGCCGTTCGCGTCGACGGAGCCGACGGCCAGCACGTAGTCGTCCCAGCGGGCCGGGCTGATGTTGTAGGTGACGTTGCTCCACGGGTCGGCGGTCGGGTCGAGCGGGTCGATGACCTGGTTCTCGCCCTTGCAGGAATCGTCCTTGTTCCCCGCGGCGACGACCACGACGACGTTCTTCTCCACCGCCGCGTAACGCAGCGCGGCGCCGACCTTGTTGTCCGCGTCCGGGCTGCCGGTGCCGCACCAGACTTCGGAGATGTTGATGACCGATACATTCATGTCGGCGGCGCGCACGATCGCCGAAGCCATCGTGTGCAGATTGCCGTAGCTGTCGGGAAGATCTTCGGGCGCCTTCTCCGCCGAGCGGCCTTCCTTCTGATACATCTTGCTGGTCTGGCGGATCGTGATGATCTGCGCCTCGGGTGCGACGCCGGCGAACCCTTGCCCAGGGATCTGGGACGCGGCGATGATGCCCGCCACCAGGGTGCCGTGACCGTCGCAGTCCTCGGTGCCGTCACCCACGTTCGCGACGAAATCACCGCCCGCCTCCAGACCGGGCAGGCGCGGATGCCGAGCCACCCCGGTGTCGATCACCGCGATGCGCTGACCCGCGCCCTTGGAGAACTGCCAGGCGCGCTCGAGATCCAGCGCGCGCTGGGCGTCCGGGATCGTCGGGCCTTCGCCACCGGTGACGATATCCGCGCAGTGGGAGTTGGCGGGGCGTTCGGTCTTGTCCGGCGGCGCGGCCGGATCGCCCGGCGGTTTCAGGCCCGGGTCCACCGCGGGCGGCCGATCAGCCAGCGCGACACCGCCGTTCGCGCCGACTCCGAAAGATGCGCTCATGCCCAGCGTCACCGCAGCGGCGGCGACGCGCCACCGCCCGCTCACAGCCCGCGGACGACGGAGTAGAGCGAGGTCACCCAGAACACCAGCGGCAGCACCGCGGCCACGAACCCGTATTCCAGCAGTTCCACGGCACGACGCATCGGCGGTGTCGCCGACTGGTTCGGGATGATGATGCCCAGGATCAGCGCCGACACCAGGATCAGCATCGCCACGCCGAACACGGCGAGCGGAATCTCCATCGTCAGTGCCATCCCGGTCAGCATGATCAGCACGATCGCGGCGCCACCGGCGATCAGCACGACAGCCTGCTCGGCGCCCGCGTAGGTGCGGCTGCGGAACATCAGTACCGCCGCGCAGACTAGCGCGAGCGCGATGCCCTGCCAGTACGGGTCGTCGGCCTGGTGATCGGTCGCGGCGAGCGCGCCGACGACGGTCGTCGACGTCGTCGCGGAGACCAGACCGGCCAGGTACTGCCGGGCATGATCGGACTTGGCCCGCAGCACGTCCAAGGTGGGCAGGGCGCGATGGTCGTCCGGATCGTCCTCGGTCGGGTCGATCGGAGTGCCGGGGGAGGGGACCGGCGGCAGCGGCAGTTTCGCCAGCAGCATGGACACCCGGGGCGCGAGGGACAGACCGAGCAGGCCCAGTGCCGCGGCGACCGCGCCGATCGCGCGTACCGACTGATCGGTGAGCATGCCGACCAGCGCGGCCGGGACGGCGTAGACCGCGAGGGCGGCGGCGCCGATGAACAGCGCGAGCCCGACCCCGGTCACCCGCCAGGACAGGATGGCGGTCGCGCCGAGCAGACTGGAGGCCAGCAGCAGATGCGCCCACCCGTAATGATCTGGTACGTAGAGCATTCCGGCGGTGAATGCGGCCGGGAGCGCGCACCCCGCGAGCACGAGCGCGGTGGCGGTGTCGCCGTACATCCGACTCAGCACCATGCCCGCCACCACCAGCAGGATGGCCACCGCCAGCGCCACCGAACCGCTCACCCACACCGGCAGCGCCTCCGGCGCGGCCAGCAGGCCCAGACAGCCGACGAGCATGGTGAGCGCGGCCAGGATCGAGCCGGTCAGCCGCGCGGTGCGCGGCGTCCAGCCACGGAAGTGGTCGGCGTCGGCGATCGCGACGTTGTACATGATGTCGTCGAACAGCGGGGTCGGCGCGGTGTGCGAGGCGCTTTCGAGCATCAGCAACTCGCCGTCGCGCACGCCGTGCTCGCCGAGGGACAGCGAGTTGGAGAACGGTGGATGCCCGATCCTGGCCAGCACCCATTCGGCCGGCTCGAATCGTTCACCCTCGTTGTCGAAGTCGTTGCTGCGGCTGTGCTGGGCGACCATGTCCACGACACTGGGAATCACCAGCGCCACCGGGACATCGACCGGGATCGCCATGTCGACCTGGGTGTGCTTGGCGAGGATCGTCACCCGGGCCAGGTCCGGCGCGCGTACGATGCCCCGTGAAGCATCTTCGTCGATGTGGTCCATTCGTGCGTGCGTCAAGATTCCCCCAACCTGGTGCTCTACCTCGGAATTCCGCTGAGCCGCGTGTCGTCGGGTGGGTTTGCGAACCCTGACGTCCGGGCAGCAGAATGCGAGACGAACTGTACGACATGTCGGCCGGTGGCTCTACACTGAGCCCGGAGTTGCCGCATGCGAAGTAGGGGGATTTCGGCGATGAGCACTGTCCGGTTCCAGCGTCGTGCGCGCCGGGAGATGCCGCGCACTCCGGGCGGCGAGGTCACGCTGCAGCCGCCGCCCGAAATCCCCAGGGTGACACCGGGCAATCTGCTCATGAAGCTGATGCCGGTCGTCATGGTCGTCGCCATGCTGGGCATGGTCGGTCTGATGTTCACCATGGGCACCGGCATCGCGCAGAACCCGATGATGCTGATGTTCCCGGTCATGATGATGGTCTCGATGGTGACCATGTTCGCCGGGCAGGGCGGCGGCAAGGGCCAGAAGGCGGCCGAGGCCAACGAGGACCGCAAGGACTATCTGCGCTATCTCGACCAGGTCCGCAAGGATGTCGACGAGACCGCCCGTCAGCAGCGCGCCTCGGTCGAGTGGAGCCACCCGGAGCCGGGCCTGATCTGGATGCTCGCGGGCACCAGCCGCATGTGGGAGCGCCGCGCCGGCGACAAGGACTTCTGCCACGCCCGCATCGGCATCGGCCCGCAGCGGCTGGCGACCAGGCTGGTGGCTCCGGAAACCGGTCCGGTCGAGGAACTCGAGCCCATCGCGGCGGTGTCGCTGCGCCGGTTCGTGCGCGCGCATTCCACCGTGCCCGACCTGCCGACCGCGATCGCGGTGAAGGGCTTCGCCACCATCGCCCTCGACGGCGACCGCGCCCAGGCCCGCGACATGGTGCGCGCGATGTTGTTGCAGCTGTGCATGTTCCAGGGCCCCGACCAAGTGCTCGTCGCCGTCGTCGCGGGCCCGGACACCGCGCGCGAGTGGGAGTGGACCAAGTGGCTGCCGCACACCCAGCACCCGGATTCCCAGGACGGCATCGGCAGTCGGCGCATGTTCTTCGGATCCATCCGCGAGGCCACCGCCAGCCTGCATCCGCTGCTGGCCAACCGGGTCAGGTACTCGCGTAACCAGCCCGCCAACCCCGGCCTCGTCCAAGTCGTGATCGTGGTCGACGGCGGCCTGCTCGAATCCGAAGACGATCAGCTGCGCGAGTCCGGTTACGAGGGCGTCACCATCATCGACCTGTGCGGATACGCGCCGCGCCTGGCCGTGTCGCGTGGCATCAAGATGATGGTGGAGGACGGCGAGTGCGTCGGCCGCGGCGCCACCGGCAACCTCGAGCGCTTCGCCACCGTCGACCGGATCAGCCCCCATCAAGCCCAGCAGGCCGCGCGCCGGCTGGCCCCTTACCGCGCGGCCACCCAGCGCAGCAGTGACGTGGAGACCGAGGACACCGAGGTCATCTCGTCGTGGGCGCAGCTGATGAGCCTCGGCGACATCGGCACGTTCAATCCGGAGAGCGCGTGGCGGCCTCGCTACGGCCGCGAACGGCTGCGGGTGCCCTTCGGCGTCGGCCCGGAGGGCATGCCGATCGAGCTCGACATCAAGGAAGCCGCCGAGAGCGGCATGGGCCCGCACGGCCTGTGCATCGGCGCCACCGGTTCCGGCAAGTCGGAGTTCCTGCGCACCCTGGTGCTGAGCCTGCTGGCCACCCATTCCCCGGACCAGCTGAACCTGGTTCTGGTCGACTTCAAGGGCGGCGCGACCTTCCTCGGTCTGGAGGGCGTCCCGCACGTCGCAGCCGTCATCACCAACCTCGAAGAAGAAGCCGATCTCGTCGACCGCATGAAAGACGCGCTGGCCGGCGAGATGAACCGCCGCCAGGAAGTGCTTCGCCAAGCGGGCAACTTCGCCAACGTCTCCGAATACGAGAAGGCCCGTGCCGCGGGCGCCGATCTCGATCCGCTGCCCGCGCTGTTCGTGGTGCTCGACGAGTTCTCCGAACTGCTCACCCAGCATCCGGATTTCGCGGAGTTGTTCGTCATGATCGGCCGCCTCGGGCGCTCGCTGCACGTGCATCTGCTGCTGGCCTCCCAGCGCCTCGAGGAAGGCAAGCTCAAAGGCCTGGAAAGCCACCTCTCCTATCGCATCGGCCTGAAGACGTTCTCCGCCAACGAATCTCGTCAGGTGCTCGGCGTGCCCGACGCCTACAACCTGCCCAACATCCCCGGCGGCGGCTACCTCAAGTCCGATTCCGGCGAGATCCAGCGTTTCCAGGCGTCCTATGTCTCCGGCCCCTATGTCGGCGGCGGCTCGCAGCGCGAGGTCACCCAGGCCGGTGTTGCGGGCGGGGAGATCGACGTCAAGGCGCGGCCGTTCACGGCGCATCACGTCGACTTCCGTGCGATCGACCGGATCCCGTTGCCCGCCGCCTCCTCCGACGAACCCGAGGAGCACCGCGGCGAGGACGGCGAGAAACTGTCCAACCTGGACATGCTGGTCTCGCGCATCCGCGGCCACGGCAGGCCCGCCCACGAGATCTGGCTGCCGCCGCTGGACGAGGCTCCCAGCCTCGACCAGCTCATCCCGCGTTCGGTGCTCACCGGCGAGTACTCGGCGATCGCCACGCTGCGCGCGCCCATCGGCATCGTCGACCGCCCCTACGACCAGCGTCGTGACCCGATGGTGGTCGACCTGTCGGGCGCCCGCGGCAATGTGGCGGTCGTCGGCGGCCCGCAGTCGGGCAAGTCCACCGCACTGCGCACGCTGATCATGGCCATGTCCATGACCCACACCGCCGAACAGGTGCAGTTCTACTGCCTGGACTTCGGCGGTGGCACGCTGGCCGGCCTCGAGGGCCTGCCGCATGTCGGCTCCGTGGCCGGTCGCCTCGACGCTGACAAGGTCCGACGCACCGTCGCGGAGATGACCACCATCGTGCGCACCCGCGAGGCCAGGTTCCGTCAGCTCGGCATCGAATCGATGGCCGAGTTCCGGCGACTGCGGTCGATGGACCCGGCGAGCAGCCACGCCGCCGCGGGCGCGCATGAGGACCCCTTCGGCGACGTGTTCCTGGTCATCGATGGTTTCGGCTCGATCCGCCAGGATTTCGACCCGCTCGAGCAGACGATCATGAACCTCGCCGTGCAGGGTCTGTCCTACGGCGTGCACGTGGTGATCGCACTCGCCCGCTGGGCCGAGGCGCGTCCGGCCCTCAAAGACCAGATCGGCACCAGGATCGAACTGCGCCTGGGTGATCCGATGGACTCCGACCTCGGCCGCAAGTTCGCCGCCTTGGTCCCGCAGGGCCGCCCCGGTCGCGGTATGACCCCGGACTGCCTGCACATGCTCACCGGTCTGCCCCGCATCGACGGCAGCGCCGACCCGAACACGCTGGGCCAGGCCGTCGCCGAGGCCGTCGCTACCATCGCCCGGCTCACCCCCGGCCGCCCGGCGCCCGCCGCCCGTATGCTGCCCGAGAGGCTGCCGCGCGAACAACTGCTGCAGCTGGCGGGCAACTGGCCCTCGCAGGTGCCGCGCGGGACCAGAAACCTGCGCATTCCCATCGGCATCAACGAATCCGAGCTGGCCCCCGTCTACCTGGACTTCAACGAGACCCCGCACTTCATCGTCATCGGTGACGGCGAGGCGGGGAAGACGACACTACTGCGCTCGATCATCGAGGGCATCGCCGCGTCGAACACCCCGAACGAGGCGCGTTTCATCATCGGTGACTACCGGCGCACCATGCTCGGGATGATCCCCGAGGGCTACCAGGCCGGATACGGCTCCACTGGACCGCAGTTCACCAAGAACATGAACGACCTGGCGGCCTATGTCGCTCAGCGTGGCCCCGGCCCGGACGTGACCCCCCAGGAAGTGCGCGATCGCGCCTGGCTGACCGGTCCCGAGCTGTACGTGATCATCGACGACTACGACATGGTCGCCACGTCGATGGGCAATCCGACCGCGCCGCTGGTCGAACACCTACCGCACGCGCGCGATCTCGGTTTCCACCTGATCATCGCCCGCCGGGCCGGTGGCGCCAGCCGCGCGATGTACGAGTCGACGCTGGCGCGGATGAAGGACTTCGGCGCGGCGGGCTTGATCATGAGCTGCCCGAAGGACGAGGGCGTTCTGATGGGCAGCGTGCGTCCGAGCCAGCTGCCGCCGGGACGCGGCACCTACGTGACCCGCAACAGCCAGGAGTTGATCCAGCTCGGCTGGATGCCGGCCGAGTGATGAGCCAGGTCGAGCTGGTCCTCACCGACACCAGGATCTGGGCACGCGGCCCCTCGACCCACTGGGACGGTGTGCCGTCCGTCGTGCTGGGAGGCAACGGAAGCCTGGTCGTCGGCGAGCCGCTCGCTCCGCTCGGTCAGGTCAGCTCGGCGGTGCAGTTCGTCACCGCCGAGCGGATCGCGTTGCTGCCGCGCGTGCCCGAGCTCACCGAGGCACTTGCGGCGCTGTTCGCCACCGTCTTGGACAACCTCGGTCTCGGCAGTCCGTGCGAGCGATTCACCATTGTCTGTCCGACAGAGTGGGGCACCCGCCGCCGCGAAACGATAGCCACCGCGGCGCGCCGCTTCACCGGCGACGTCGTCTTCGAGCCGCTCGCCGCGCGGTCGGTCGTCACCGACGACGCGACGCTGCGTGCCCGCCGCGTCGCGGTCCTGGAATTCGGCACACTCACCACCACCGCCGCCACCGTTGTGCGCACTCACGGCGGCGCGGAGGTCGAATCCTGTGAATACGAACCAGATCTCGCGCTGGACGACCTCGGCGTCGACCCGGGCGCGGCCGACGCCGTGGCCGCGGTGCTCACCCGACTGCTCGACGGCGTCCGCGTCGACGTCGTGCAGGTGTTCGGCACATCCGACCCCGCGAAACTCGATCTCATCGACCAGGTGGCGCGCCAGATCTGCGGCACAGATGTAGAAGTGCGTCCCATCTCCGGCGTCGACCTTCTGCACCGCCCCGAACCCAGGTCCGGCTACGTCCCCGACCCGGTGCGCGCCATGCCCGATTCCGAATGGCTGCAGCCGCTGCGCCGGCGTGCCGCCGCCCGAGCACCCGAGCGCAACACCGCCGTGTACGCGTCGGCCGCAGCCGCGGTCCTTGCCCTCACCGCCGCCGCTGTCGGTGTGGTCGTCGCGGTCAGCGGCTCGGACGATTCCCACCAGCCCGCTGCCGCACCGACCATCTCGGCCGCGACCTCTACCCACCCGACGAGCACCGCCCCGAGCACCTCGACGCCCCCCAGCGCACCAGTCGCCACGCAAGCCATCGGCCGCATCACCTTCCGGATCCCGGAAGGCTGGCGCGTGAGTTCCCCGAGCACCCGCAGCAGCCGAGTCGATCTCGTCCCCGAGGACGGCTCCCGCCTGCGGCTCACCGTCATGCAGACCCCTGTCGCCACCGATGCCGGTTATGCCAGGATCGCGGCGGACCTGGAAGCCCAGATGCGCGAGAAGCCTTCCCTCGGCGACCTGCGTCGCGACGTGGTGTTCGCCGGCCGGTCCGGCCTGTCCTATGTCGAGCGCCCCGAAGGCGGCTCTACCGTCCGCTGGCACGTCCTGCTCGAACACGGCACGCAGGTCAGCATCGGGTGCCAGTATGTGGCCGAGGGTGATTGGAAGATCCTGGAGCCGAGTTGTGCGGAACTTGCCGCGTCGGTAGACGTGCAACCCTGAGCGGGGCTTGCGTTGCCCCGCGTGGCGTACCGACTCTCAATGTTTCGGCCACTGAACGCGGTTCGGGCCCCGGTGCCATAGCACGGGGGCCCGAACAGGCTTCGGCGGAACTCAGTTGAAGAGGTTCGCCAGTGCCTTGTCAGTACTCTGCAGCTCCGAGTTGCCGCTGCTGACCAGCTGACCGGCGCCGGTCAGCGTGGTGTTCAGCTGCTCGACGTGCTGCTGCCACTGGGTCTGGAATGCGATGAACGCTTCGTTCGCCGCACCACCCTGGGTCTCCGCGAACTCCTTGACCTTCTGATGGAAGGCGTTCAGTTCGTCACGGATGCCTTCGGCACGCTTGATGATGGTCTGCGCACCGTCGGAAACGCCCTCGAAATTCGCTGAGATATTGCGATCCATAGCGAAACTCCTGTTCGTGAGATTGAAAGTTGGATCAGAGTGCCGGCAGGTCGAGGCTGGAGACCTGGTTCTGGACCTGGGAGGCGAAGTCCGTGTCGTGGTCGGAGACCTGACCGCTCACCTTCATCAGGTTCTGCGCGGTTTCCATCAGCTTGTCGTTCATCTTGTCGGCCTGGAAGTAGTACCGCTCCATGAACGCGTTGAAGGCGTCGCGCGCCGCGCCCTGCCAGTTGGCGCCGTTGGTGACGTTGTCCTCGTCGGTCTTCAGCTGACGGATGGACGCCATCAGAGCGCTGTGCTGATCCATGAACTCTTTCGCCTTGGCGTTGATTGCGCCGGTATCTGCAACGAAGTTGTTCGCCATCGCGGTTGCTCCTGCTTCTCGTCATGGTCAACATGGCAAGTGTCAGCTGACCGATTCATATGGTTGGACGTGCCTCGTGTCCGATCGGTTCCATCGGATCGGAGAGAAATTTTCGAACCCCTGATTCTGCGAAGCCCTTGGTCCCCGTGTGGGCTGGCGATGGCCGGTTCTCGGCGGCGCTGCTGCTCGACCGGCGAAAAGCCGCATTGGCTGAGGCGCTCGGAGCGCGGCATCACCACGCTGCAGGGTCGCCAACACCACCGCTCCCCTCCTTCCCCCTGCGGCAAGTGGGCTGGCTGGAATCACCCTACCGAACGGGCACCCTGTGGCGCCAGCATGTTCACCTACCCGGTGACGACCTTGCCGATCACCGGGACCATTTTGTCGACCAAGGTGGCTGTCGACTGGTCGGTCCATACCTGAAAGGCCTGAACCGTTGCCAGATCGTCGACCACGACGATCCGAGCCCCGCTGTTCAGAATCGAGCTGGGCAGCCCCCGCAGGCCGCCGTTGCCGGCCTCCTTGTCGCTGCGCAATACGATGACGACCTCGGAGTCGACCTCGTTCGCGTAGGAGGACAAGGACAAGGGGCGCGGCGACTCCTCCTGCCCGACAGCCTTGTACGTGCTGCTGTAGGTGAAGCCGATGTCCTGCAGGAAACGTGCCTGGGTACTCGGGGTGAGAACGGCCGACAACGAGGCGTCACCGAAGTTGAACGCAGTCACCGACTTCCCCGCGAATTGCGGATACTCACTACGAACAGCCGCGATCAGATCTGCGCCGTCTCCAGCCGCATCCGGCCTGGTGAGGAAGTAGGTACCTGCTGCCACCACGACTGCCACCACCAGGCTGACGATCGCAGGCAACAGCAGGACTCGGCCTTTGGATCGGGGTGGCTTGCCGTTGCGTAGAGTGTCGACGAGGTGCTGATCTGTCTCGTCGTAGGGGGAAACCGTCGGCGTGTACGTGGCGGTGACCGGGTGAATCGCGGTGCCGACCTGCGGTTGGGAACGCAACTGCTGCAGCGGAATGTGGGGATCGCTGATCGGCGCTCGCGCCGGCGGCCTTCCGGAGAGGGCTGCTTCGGCATCCTGGACGAACTCCTTGCAGGTGGCGTACCGGTCGGCAGGGTTCTTGGCCAATACCTTCGCCATGACCGCGTCCAGTGCAACGGGAAGTCCGTAGCGCACGACGGATGGCTTGGGTGGCGCCTCGTGGAGGTGACCCATCATGACGACGGCCGGCACGGTCGACGGGTAGGGATTCTGGCCGGTGAGCATCCGATAGAACGAACAGCCGAGACTGTAGATATCGGATCGGTGGTCCAGACGCTCGCCGAGTAGCTGCTCCGGCGAGGCGTAGGCGACGGTCGCCATGAATTTTCCGGTGGCGGTGAGATCCTGACCGTCCTCGGCTGACTTGGCGACTCCGAAATCTGTCAGCAGAACCCGCTCCTCGTCATCGGCCTCGACGGCCGAGAGCAGGAAATTGGCGGGTTTGATGTCGCGATGCAGCAGGCCGCGGCGATGAGCGTAATCCAGGCCCTTGCCGACCTCGGTAGCGATACGCAACGCCCGTTGCGGCGTCATCACCGCGGGCCCCTTCGCCGTCTCCTCCGAGGCGTCCGTGCCGTCGACGTACTGCATCGCGATCCAGAGCTGGCCGTCCTCTTCACCGCGGTTGTACACCGCCACAATGTTCGGATGATCGAGGCCCGCCGCAAGATTGGCCTCGCGTTCGAATCGGGCACGGAACTCGTCGTCGGTGGACAGATCGGAGCTGAGCACCTTGAGTGCGTCGCGGCGAGGCAGGATCGGGTTCTGCGCGAGGTATACCGTGCCCATGCCGCCGCTACCCAGTGTCTGGATCACCCGGTAGCCCCCCACGATCGCGCCGGGCCGCAACGCCATTCGGTCCTCCCTCACCAGTCGAACGCCCGGACCACGAGCATCCACGAGAATCTAGCAAGGCTTCGCCGCACGCTCGACCCCCGTGGCCCGGCGACATCTGCTGTCCAGCGCTGACGGAGTTGCCTCATTGCGCGGTCAGCAGCGCGTACTGCGCGGAGATCTTCTGGTGCAGTATCTGCAGCTGCTGCGCGTAGGCCTGTACGGTGTAGCGGTCCACCTGCAGCACACAGAGGTATCCGCGGATTCGTTCGGTGCCCTCGAAGATGTACAGGTCGGCGTAGCACTCGACATTGTCGCCGAGCCCAGAGGGGGCTTCGACTATCCGCTGCTCCGGCTTCGGTGCCGCCGAGGGGCGCCACCGTTGCCACAGCGCCATCGCGCTCTCGGCCTCCTCGCTGCGAAAGACCACCGCATCTCCGAAGGCGACCAGATCGACGTCATGCTCGCGCAACATCTCCAGATCGCCTGGGGCAGCTTGCAGGAGCGACAGGATCGCGCGGCCGGTGTACAGACCGTCCGGATCCGCCCGGATCGGGGTGGTCGGATCTGTCGGAAGAGTGCGGCCGAGTAGTCCTTCCGGGTCGAGCGGGATACGGCGCAACTGATCGGCCGGTGTCGGCTCGAACTCGTCGAGCAGCGGGACCTGCACATCGAGAATCTGCTCCACCTGCGCTGTCAACGCAGGCAGGTCGGGTGGGGAGATCCCGTCATCGATCTTCACGAAGACCACGTACCGGTCGTGAACCGTCCACGAGCCGATCGAGGAGACGTTGGGACGCCAGTGCGCCTTCGTCGCGGGATACTTTCCTATGGCGACCGGTTCGTTGCCCGGGTTGTAGGTGAAGTCGTCGTGTTCGAGGGCCGGGCCGACTTCCTCGGCTGTCACCGCATCGGGGAACATCAGCACCGCGATGTTCATTGTTCGACGCGGGTCGTCGGGACCGCCGCCGGTGGACCAGGCGTTCACCCATCCTGCGACGAGGTCTTCGGCGACTTCGTCGAAAGTGTCGTTGATGATCAGGGCGCCGAGTGCGTCCTGATCGAGTACGACGTGCGGCCTGACGGACCATACGTCCTCGGTATACGACGGATCCGCCTCGAACGGCAATGCCACGTAGTCTCCCAGCCGCTGGGATTCCCGAACTCTGGCCTGGCGCTCGTTGCCGGCGTTGCCCATCTGCTCGGGCGCGGTTCGGAAGTTGCCGACGTTCAAGGTCGACAGATCGGTCTGCGCGCGGACCGGTGAGCCGTCGATCTCCGAGCCACACCCGGAACCGGTGATCGACAATGCGGCGGCGGCCGCCAGGGCGAGCGCGGCTCGTGCCGGTGTCTTCTTTCGCATGGGCCTTCCTAGCCGGTCACGCGCCGTGTGCGAGCAGCTTGTACTGCGCGGCGGTCTTCTGCTGCAACTCTTGGGTGTTCGCGCCGTGCACTCGGCTGACGATTCGTCCATAGGCGAAGTAGCAGAAGGGCGGATACGTGAGGTTGTCCGACTCGTCCTCGACTTGATAGCACTGCGCGTCCGGCATGTTCGGCGGGGCTTGGGCCGGTAGGTAACGCTCCGCTTCGATCCTGGTGAGCGCTGCCATCAACCGGACGGCACCGTCGGCGTCGCGGGCGCGGTACAGGCGTGATCCCGCGCTGGCCACCAGATCGACCCCCGCATCGGTGAATGCGGACGCGGCCAGCGCGGGGCGGCTCTCCGGATGCAGTGCAGCCTGCGCAGGACCGACCCACGACCGATCGACGCCGCCGGCGGACCGATCCTTGTCCTCGAAAGGAAGCGTGCGGCCGAGCAGTCCGTCGGTATCGGCGGGCAGCGAGTCCAAGTCGGCGACCGGGGTGGGTCGGTAGTCGCGCAGCATCTCCAGTTGAGTGGTCAGGGCCTGACGAGTGAATTCGATCAGCGGGGCAGGATCGGCCGGTTCGCTCACCGGGTCGTCGATATGGACGCCGATGAGCATGATGTCGTCGGCTAGCCAGGTGTCGAGGGAACGCTTGTCCACCGACCACTTCGATCGTGCGTTCGTAAAGCCCTCGAGAACAAGGGAATCGCCGGGGTAGTCCGCCGCCTGGCGATCGGCGATCCGGTTGCCCGCTGCCTGCGCCTGTGCTGCGGTCTCGAAACGCAGGGCGTAGAGCGTGGCCTCCCGCCCGAGCAGTGTCCGGGCTCGGCGCTCGCCGTTGGTCTCCCACCCCGCCACGAAGCCGTCCGCGAGGTCGGCGAACTGCGCCTCCTCGGAGACGGAGAACAGCAGCGGCGGGGAATCGGGAGTATTGCGTCGGTCGGCCTGGTACCGGAAACGCTGGAACGAGTACCCAGGGTCGATGTCGACCACGAGCGGCGTGACATCGGCGATCCGCACAGCTTCGAGATAGTGGCCTGCTCCCGGCACGGATTCGATCGTCCGCGGTTCTGTCGGGAAATTTCCCGAATCGAGCATCGTGAGATCGATTGTTGCTGTGTCGGTGCTCTTCTCGGGTGTACCGCAACCAGCGACGGCGGCCACGACGACGAGGGCGAGAGCGAGACGATGGAGAGATTTCATCGCGTGCCCTCGCTGTTGGCCAGAATGGCATATTGGGCCGCCGCGCGTTGATACAGCACGCCGTCTATCCTCCCGGTAATACCTGCCTGGGCAATGACCATTCCGACATAGCGATCGAAGACCACGGTGCAGAACAGATCGAAATTGCGCGTCTGATCGGGGACATCGAGTTTCAGGCATCGGGCGTCGCCGAGACCCGGTGGTGGGGGCAGCTCCTCATCTTTGCGGCCGGCCGTCATCAATGCGTTCTGCAGCCGAAACGCGCCGGCGAGATCGCGTGCCCGATAGAGCATTCCGCCGCGTCGGGCGACGAGATCGACTCCCGCATCCTCGAACGCCTCTCGCATTCGTTCGGGATCACGCTCGAAATGAAGTGCGGCGGCCGGTGTGTACACGCCGACATCGGAGTCCCCGAAGAACGGGTCGCTGTAGTCGGAGGACTGCGGCAGTGTTCGCCGCATGATGCTGTCCGGATCGAGCGGCAGGTCGAGAACGTCGTCCAGTGGCGTCGGCGTCGTCTGGTCGAGTCGAGCGGTCTGCGCCTGTAACGTTCTGCCGACGATCGAAGCCAGCGCCTGGGCATCGGGCTCGGGAACCGCCGTGTTCACCACGATCACGTACGGCCCGTGCGCCAGGAATCCCACCGCGGTGATGTCATCACCGGAGGACACCCTGGCCTGTGGATAGGCGGACACCGCGATCGGGTGGCGGCCGGTCTCGGCGTTCGCGGTCCGGTCGAACTGCTCGGCTGCCTGCCGGCTCGCGTCTTCGGTGGGAAACCGCAGGACCGAAATGATCAGCTTCTTCCGCTTACGCAGGTCACCGTTGATTCGCGACTGATAGACGCCGAGCAACATGTTGTTGTCCACTGCTGCGGCTTCGTACTGCGCCGGAAAAGTGCGCTCGCCGACTATGTTCGGGCCCGAGAACAAAGCAAGTGGACTGGCAACCGAGATGTCGCTGTCGATCTCCGACGGGCTGACCAGATACTCGAGCAATCGCCGGGATTCGACCAGTCGCAATTCGCCGATCGTCGAGATGTCGAAGTCGTGTGCCGTCGGCTCCGCGGGATACGCGCCGGTGTTCAGCGTGGTGATGTCGACGGGTAGCTGTCCTGGCTGGGGATTGCCGGGAATCTCCGCGGCACATCCCGCCAGAACAGTCGCCGCGACCACCGTCAGCACACTTTTTCCGAGTCTCATCTCGTCCCCTCCTCGGTGGTGCCCGGCTGGCTCTCGTCACCGACGAACCGCTCGGTCCCCCCGAGAACCCGGACATCCGCCGGGGATACTACGTCACCGGCACGCATGATGTTCGGGGATGCCCTCATTCGTGACTCAGGAGCAGGTACTGGGCGGCGATGCGCTGGCTGAGATCCTGGGGCTGGGTGGCGGCGACAACTCCCAGGTAGCGGTCGTAGGTGAGGTAGCACTCAGTGGTCCGGATCAGTCGTGGGCTGCTGGGGGTGCCGGCCGCCTCCTGGACGCAACTGGTGCCGGGTGGGGCGCCGGTGGGCGGGTCGGTGGGGAACATGTCCGTGTGCTGGTCGACGAGGGCGCTGAGAAGTCGCGCGGCGGCGTCGGTGTCGGCGGTGCGGTAGACCGAGGAGTCGCCGCGGGCGATCAGGTCGACGCCCGCGTCGGCGAAGGCCCGGGCGGTCAGGTCGGGGCGGGAGACCAGGTGCAGGAAGACCCGGGCCGGGTAGACGGCGGTGGGATCGTCGTAGCTGCCCGGATCCGGGTACGGCAGGGTGCGGCCGAGCAGGCCATCGATGTCGGCGGGGACGTCGGAGAGCCGGTCGGCCGGTGTGGGCTGGTAGGAGTCGAGGCGGCGTACCTGGTCGTCGAGGATCGTCCGGGTGAATTCGAGCAGCGGCGTGTGGTCGGGCGGGGTCGCCAGTGCGTCGGAGACATAGGTCCACATGAGGTACTCACCGTGGGTGGTCCAGGACTGTACCGCGTCGTGGGTGCTGAGGAAGGTGCGGTTGCTCGGATGGCCGGGCAGGTCGAGCGGCCGCTGGGGCGGGTATTTCTCGTTGTTCTTCTCCGCGAGCACGTTCATCGCGTGTTCGGCCTGTTGCGGGGTGGTGAAGCGGAACAGGTCGAGGGTGACGTGCAGCCCGAGGGCGGGGCGGGCGCGGCGGGAGGCGTCCGTGCGCCACCCGGCGACAAGCCCCGGGATCTGCGCGTTGAACTCCTCGGCCGAACCGACACCGCTGGACACCGGCGGGTGCTGGGCGGTGTAGTGGCGGGTGCTCGACGTTCTGCTGGAGAAGACCAGGCGCGGGTTCAGATCCATCATGAGCGCGACGTGCTCGGCCATCCGGATGGATTCCTGCAGGGAACCCGTGGCAGGGGTGCGTTCGGCTTCGATGTCGCGTGGGGTGGTCGGGTAGTTGCCCGGGTCGAGCGCGAGGGTGGGTTCGGTCGCTTCGCCGTCGGCGCCGCACGCGGTGATCGCGAGGCAGAGCAGTACGGTGGCCAGTGCACGGGCGCGGCGGGTGATGGGCGCCGCGGGCATCATTCGCTCCTCGCCAGGATCGAGTACTGCGCCGCCGCACGCTGGTACAGGCCGGGATCGAGACCGCGGGCGAGCGACTCGGACGAGCCGACGACGGCGACATAGCGGTCGTGGAGCAGGACACACACGGTCGTGAAATCGGTGACGGGGTCCCGTTCGGCCAGTACCCGGCAGCGGGCGGCGTCCTCCAGTCCCGGCGGCGGGTCGATGTCCTCGTCGTCGCGGTCGAGGCGCGTCAGAGCGGTGTGCAGGCGGAAGGATGCCTGCTGATCGCGGGTCCGGTACAGGACGGCGTAGTTGCGCGCGACGAGGTCGACGCCCGCGTTCTCGAACGCCTCGCTCAGCGCGGCGCCGTCGCGTTCGAAATGCAACTGGGCTGCCGGGGACAGCGGTCCGGAGAATTGCCTGCCCGTCAGGTACTCGCCCCCGACCTGTGGCAGGGTGCGCCGCATGATCCCGTCGGGGTCCAACGGCAGGTCGAGGATCTCGTCGACGGGTGTCGCGGTGGCCGATTCGAGCCGCTCGAACTGGCGGTCGAGCAGAGCGGCGGCCTGTTCGGCCAGTGCGCCGGCGTCGGGGGTGGGCATGGTCAGCATGGTGAGCACCACGAACGAGCCGCGGGCGAGGAACAGATAGCCCTTCTTGTCGTCGGCTGTGCTGACCTCGATCCCGGTGTGCCCTGGCACAGCGATCTTCCGCAGCGCTGGTTCGATCGTGTGCATCGCGGTGGCGAAATCGCTTGCCGCCGCGCCCGCCGTCTGGTCGGAGGGGAAGCGCAGCAGCGAATGAACGGCGTTCTTCGACGCCCGCACGCTGTTGTTCGACCGGATCGTCATCACCCCCGAGATCAGGTGGTGGCGATCGACGATGGGCTTGAACTCGGCGGGATAGGCGGCGTCGTAGCCCTCGCCGTACAAACCCTCGCCGGCGGAAACGAGTTCGAGCCTGTCGAGATGGGACAGTTCGGGATCGATGTCGAAGGGCGGGACGAGATAGCCGAGCATGCGTCGCGACTCGATCTCGAAGACCTGTTCCTTGTCATCGAATTCGGGCTCGTAGGCGGCGGGCTCGATGGGGTACGGGCCGGTCTCGAGAGTCGCGGGGTCGACCGGGACGACCCGGGCAGTGGCGTGCCCGCCGACGGTCTGACCGCAGCCTGTCAGCAGTGCGATCGACGCGACGGCGAGCAGGGCTCGCCCCCGCGTTCGGAAGAAGCGGTCGCTCGGCATCGGTTCATCCCCCCCAGAAGTGCGATGATGCGCCTACCGCGGATGTTACCGACCGCCGCCGACGTGTTTACAGGCTGTTCGCCAGCAGCGCGTACTGCGCGGCGATCTTCTGGCGCACATCGGGCTCCTGGTCGCTGACGACGATGCCGACGTAGCGCTTGTAGGGCACGTAACAGCGATACCTGTATTCGCGTTCCACATCGCCACTGCTGTTCAGCTGCAAGCATTTCGCGCCTGGCACGTCCTTGGGTGCCTCGAGCGGGTCGTACTGGTCGCCTACCGCGTCGATCAGCCCGTCGATCAGGGCGCGTCCGGCGTCCTCGTCGCGGACACGGAAGACCGAGTCGGTGTCGACGACCGCGATGCGGTCGGCGCCGGTCTGTTCCACCAGTCGCCGGGCCGCCGCCTGGTCGTCGGAATTGTGCACGGCGTCACGGGCATCGACGATCGTGAAGCTGGAGGCGTCGGGCACCCGGTCGTCGCGATCCTCCACGACGACGCGGGCCAGCAGGTCGTCCGGATCGACCTTCAGCGAGTCGAACTGCGCCACAGGCGTCGGATCGAACGCGTCGAGCGCGGGCAGTTGCGCGTCCAGTGTCTTGTCGATCCACTTCACCAGGTCGCCGCTGTCGGCCGTCGGTCGCTGCACGAACAGCGAGACGACGAACTCGCGGTGGGCGATGAACGCCCCGGCGTTCGCGATGCCGGGCCGCCAGTGGATGTAGGCGTCGGGATGTGCGGTGGAGCCGAGGCGCTGGTTGTCGGGGGAGACTCCGATGTCGGCGTCCTCGAGTTCGCGGGCCGCCAGTTTGGCGATCGCCTCGTCGGGGAAGCGCAGCACCACATTGGTGATCGCGGTGGTATCGGGCGCGGGCCTGGTCTGGCCGGGTGGATCGGCTTCGTCGGCGCCCGCGGCCGCGAATCCGGTGAGGAACCGGCGGGTGTCGAGTACGGGCTTGGACACCTGGGCCAGGAAGCTCAACGCCTCTTCGCTGTCGGCGAGCACCCGCGATCCGCGCCCGTACTTCAGCGAGGGGTCGATCTGCACGGTCGGCACGACGGCCTCGGACATGCGCATACCTTCGAGCAATGCGCCGCGGCCGCCGGATTCCTGGTCGTAGCGGTGCTTGGTGACCTGATAGGGGCCGACCTCCAGCTTCCTGACATCCGGCTCGGCGGGGAGGGCGGTGCCGGAGACCGCGCTGCACCCCGTCAGAGCCGCCACCGCTGCCATCGCGATCACCACTGTCGCGACCCTTGAAGTACGTGCCATGACGCGCCCCTCGTTCCTCCCGTTCCTGCAGAAGAAGCTACCGGAATCGGGCCTCTACGACGATGGATGATTCCCGCCCGGATCGCGACGGCGGTCCCGGGCGTGCAATACCCTGGACGACATGGCGACGACCCGTGATCACCCGGCAGGCGGAGACCGATAGCGGTGCAGGATCGTCAGGTCGAGATCGTCGCCGGTGAGCACGCGGTGGCCCGGGTCTGCGGCGCGGTGCTCGTGGTCGCCCACCGCGGTCGTGGACCGGTGACTCCCGAGTCGCCCGCGGCGGTCGCTCTGCACGCGCTCGGTGATCTGGTTCGCGACGCTCAGCGGTTCCAGCCGTCCGGGCCCGGCCCGCTGGTCGCCAGGGAGGCCACCCGCTGGTTGATGAAACACGCCGAACGGATAAGCCCCGGCGTGCCCATCGATTTCGGCATCCTCTCGCCCGCCGAACAGGGTGCGCTCGCGGTGTTCCTGCACGGCGGTGTCACGGCTGTGCTGGCCGATGCGGGCGCGGTCGAGCGATTGCGCGGCAGAGACGCCGCGTTCACCGTCGATCGGGTCGTCGCGGTACCCGCTCGTGCGGTGGGACTGTATGTCGACGACGCGGGCGGCCGGGCACCCGAATTGCCCGAGGCACCGGGGATCGGCCGGTTGGTCGACGGTGTGGCGCAGGCGGGCGGCGCCATTCTGTGGACCGGTGGCGGCTGGTCGGCGGCCGGGTCCGGTCCGGGCCGGGAGACCGCCGCCGCCCCGCCGGTCCCGACCGCGCGCATCGAACAGGGGCCGCGAGCTCACGCGCCCACCGAACGCGACATCCCGCCCGCGGCCGTGCCTGCGGCACCGGCTGTCCCAGCGCGTGAAGCGCCGGCCGCCGTCGACTCCGCCGAGGCCGATACGCGGACCGCCGCGGCGACGTCGATGATGGATTCCGTCGACGAACAGAACGCCGCTCGCCCCCGTCCCGGCACGGGGACCAATCCCGCTCCCCGGCCCGATCCCGAACTGCAGCGCCGGTTGGAAGCCACCGCGAAGGCGACCGCTCTGACGGTCAAGGTGCTCGGATTCAAATGTGCTCGTGCCCATCCCAGCGATCCGCGTTCGGCCTTCTGCACGGTGTGTGGCATGCCGGTCGACCAGACACAGGCGCTCATCGAAGTGGTGCGTCCGCCGCTGGGCATGCTGGTCCTCGACGACGGCATGACCTACATGCTGGCCGCCGACGCCGTACTCGGCCGTGACCCGGAACATTCCGAGGCCGCGCAGCAGGGCCTGGTGCCGTTGAAGGTCGACGACGCCTCCGGCGGCATGTCCCGCGCGCACGCCGAGATCCGGTTGGTGAACTGGGATGTGACGGTGGTGGACCGCGGCTCCACCAACGGCACCAGGACCAGGCTGCCCGGCTACCGCGATTGGATCCGGCTCAATCCGTATCAGCCGATGACGCTGATCCCTGGCTCGGAGGTCATGCTCGGCAATCGGGTACTGCGCCTGGAACCGATCGCCCCGCCGCCGTTCGGCGGCTGAATTCGGCCCCCGGAGTGCGGGGACCCGATCAGGAATAGCGCGACATGCAGGTGTTCTCGCCGTAGAGCACCCCTGCGCGGAAGGCGTCCACCCGCGCGAAGCCGCTCGGCACTGTCTTGCCCTGCACGTCGCTGGCGGCCAGACCGTCGGTGAGCAGGCCGGAGACCGCCTCGTCCAGGTCGCCCGCGGCCAGCGAGATGTTGCCCTGGGAGCGTTGCCTGTTCGGGTCGGCGAGCTCGCCGGTCACCACCCCGGCCAGGCAGGCCGCGCGCAGGCCGGTCTTGGCGCCGCTGAGCGACTGTCCGTGACTGTTCTGCACGGCGAGGGTGTAGCGGGCGATGAAGACGACGTAGCCGTTGTAGTCTCCGGACACCTTCATCGGCAGCGGGTCGTCGGGATCGCTGTCGTCGGTGCCGCGTTCGGCCAGCAGCGGGATGTCGGTGGAGATGGTGTTGTCGGCCGGGCAGTAGGACACCGGCGCGGTGCTGACGCCGTCGGCGCAGTCGATCTCGGCGCCGGAGTAGTCGTAGGTGGGACCGTTGTCCAGCGGCAGGATGGCGGCGAGTGCCTTGCTCAGCTCGATCAGGCTGTCCTTGTCGATCGGGTATTCGCCGTCGTGACCGCCGAGTGTCTGCGGCAGGTTGCCGCGGCGCTGGTTGATCTCGTCGATGTCGATGCTCTTGCAGGCCACCGGGCCGTCGGTGAAGCCGATCTGTACCGCGGTGACCCGCTCGAACGCCGAGCCGTGCACGCTGGCCGGGTCGTCGGGGTCGGTGTCGCGGATGGCGACCGTCGCCGCCAGCACCGAGTTCAGCCCGTCGGAGGTGTTGATGGTGAAGTGCGCGGACCTGCCCTCGGCGACATGGCGGATGAACGCGCCGGCGAAGCAGTCGGCCTGCTGCTCCTTCACGATGACCGGATCCTTGGTGGCCACGATGCCGGACTGGTCCTGGATGGCGTGACCGTACTCGTGGGCGAGCACCATGACCACGGCCATCTGACCGAACGTCTCGGCCATGGTGGGCAGCAGCACCCCGCGATCCCAGCCGATCGACGTGTCCAACCGGCAGTAGGCCGCGTTCACGAGGCGGTAGGTCGACTCCTCGCAGAACTCGGGCCCCTGCGAGCGGTCCTTGGCACTCCACGAGATCAGCTCATCGACCGGCTCGAATTCGCCACCGAACGCCTTGCCGTACTCCACCCGCCAGTAGGTCTGGATGTCCTCGACGGCATTGAGCGCCAACGTGTCGATCTCGCCGCCGTCGCCGTTGGTCGCGGTGAGGGTGGAGTCGGCGACACCCTCGCGCGGCCCACTCGGACCGCTGGTGGTCGGCAGGCCTGCCACTTTGAACGGGTCGTCGTAGACCGAGACCGCTCGTCCGTCGACGTAGCTGGTGCACCCGGCGAGCAGGGTGACCGCGCACAGGACGACGGCGAAAATGCTCGTCGCTCGGAGTGTGGCCAAGGCTCCCCCTCGTCGGCCTGTTCAGCGGTTCGGATCAGGGGCCGGATCAGGGTGGGACGAGCTTCCGGGGCGCTCCCGATGTCCGGTCGATGGCATAGTATCCGCTGCATGTCTTCACCGGGGGCGCAGACCATCACCGTGCGCCATGATGGAACGGAACGGACCTTCGATTCGAACCAGCCGATCACCCTGGGGCGTGCCCCGGAAGTGACGCTGTTCGTCGACAGTCCGTTGGTGTCGCGGGTGCACGCGACATTGACCTGGCAGGGGAGCGGCTGGGTCCTTACCGACAACGGAAGCACGAACGGCGTTTTCGTCGACGCCCGTCGCCTGAGTCAGCCGGTCACGATCGACCGGCCGACGCAGGTTCGGCTGGGCGACGCGATCAGCGGGCCGTTGCTGCACCTGCTTCCCAGCGCAATGGTGCCGCGGCCGCCGTCCGGGCCGATGCCGCACCAGGGCAGATCGGCGCCACCGCCGCAACGACCGAGTTACCAACGTCCGCCCACTCCGCCGTTCCCGCAGCAACAGCCGGGCCCCAGCTCGGGGCAGCAGCCGGCCGCCGGACCGTATCCGGGCGCGCGTCCCCAGGTTCCGGCCCAGCAGGCGCAGCACGCCGCGCCCCCTGTCCAGCAAGCGCAGCAGCCCAACGTCAACATGACGACCAAGGCCGATACCTCGGCACTGCCGCCGCTGCGGGCACGCAACTCCACCGCGGCGATCGCGCGCGCCGACCGGCTCCCGCCGGGCGGGCTCGCCATCGGCCGTACCACCGACAATCAGATCGTCGTCAACGATCCGCTGGCTTCGCGTAAGCACGCGCGCCTCGTCGCGGGCCCCGAGGGCCTCACCATCGAGGATCTCGGCTCGGCCAACGGCACCTTCGTCAACGGCACCCGCCAGCAGCGCTCGGTACTGCGCGAAGGCGATGTCATCACCATCGGCAACATCGACTTCGCCGTCCAACAGGGCACGCTGGTGCTGCGGCAGAAGCCGGTCACCGAGCAGGGCCTGCACGTGCACGGCGTCGGGTTCACCGTCGAGAACAACAAGCAGCTGCTCGTCGACGTGAACATGCAGGCGGGTCGCGGCACGCTGACCGCGCTGATCGGTCCGTCGGGTGCGGGCAAGTCGACGCTGTCGAAATTGATCGCGGGCAACACCCAGCCCTCGGGCGGCGTGGTCACCTTCGAAGGCCGCAATCTGCACGCCGAGTACGAGGCACTGCGCTCGCGTATCGGCATGGTGCCGCAGGACGATGTGCTGCACCGGCAGCTGACCGTCCGGCAGGCGCTCGGCTATGCGGCCGAGCTGCGGCTGCCGCCGGACACCACCAAAGCCGATCGGCAGCAGGTCATCGACGGCGTACTGAAAGAGCTCTCGCTCACCGAGCACGCCGACACCCGGGTCGACAAGCTTTCCGGCGGTCAGCGCAAGCGCGCCTCGGTGGCGCTGGAACTGCTGACCGGCCCCTCGCTGCTGATCCTGGACGAGCCGACCTCCGGCCTCGATCCCGCGCTGGACCGCCAGGTCATGGTGATGCTGCGCGAACTCGCCGACGCGGGACGCGTCGTCATCGTGGTCACCCACTCGGTCGCCTGCCTGGACATGTGCGACCAGGTGCTGTTGCTCGCGCCCGGCGGCAAGACGGCCTTCTGCGGCCATCCCGCCGGTGTCGGCGCGGCCATGGGCACCAGCGACTGGGCCGAGATCTTCGCCGAGGTGGCAGCCAATCCCGACCAGGCGTTCGCGGCCTACCGTTCGCGGCAGGCCTTCGCGCCCCCGCCGCCTCCGCCGCCGCGCTACGGGCCGGCGGGCTCCCCTCCCCAGACCAGCTCGGTCAAGCAGTTCTCGACGCTGGTGCGCAGGCAGCTGCGGCTCATCGCCTCCGACCGGGTGTACTCGCTGACGCTGCTGCTGTTGCCGGTCGTGGTCGGTGCGGTCACCCTGACCGCACCGGGCAAGAACGGCTTCCAGCCGCCGCCGCTGGTGCAGACCTCGGAGGGCATCGGTCCGGCGATCAGCTCCGAGGCGCAGACGCTGCTGTCGTTCCTGGTGATCGGCGCCTGCTTCATGGGCATCTCGTTGAGCGTGCGCGACCTGGTCGGCGAGCGGACCATCTTCGTGCGCGAGCGCGCGGTGGGATTGTCGCCCTCGGCGTATCTGATGGCCAAGATCCTGGTGTTCAGCCTGGCCGCGGTCTATCAGGTCGCGGTGATGCTCGCGATCGTGCTGGTCGGCAAGAGCGGGCCGCGCGAGGGTGTGGTCATCCCGCCGGGCGCGGTCGAATTGTTCGTCGACATCACCTTGCTGGCGGTGTCCAGCGTGGTACTCGGCCTGCTGATCTCCTCGCTGGTGAAATCCAACGAGCAGATGATGGCGGTGCTCATCCTCGCGATCATCGTGCAGCTGGTGATGATGGGCAGCTTCATCCCGGTGGCCGGACGGCCCGGCCTCGAGCAGCTGTCGTGGCTGTTCCCGGCACGGTGGGGCTTCGCCTCCGGTGCCTCGACGGTCGACCTCACGACCCTGTTCGTCAAGGCCGAGCCGGACACGCTGTGGCAGCACACCGTGCAGTGGTGGGCGATCGATATCGCGGCACTGGTCGTCATCACGGTGGTGCTCGCGGTGATCGTCCGGCGCAACCTACGGTTGAAGAGGTCGGCCTGATGAGTGCCGTACCGGCCGGGCCCGGCGCGCCGCGGGCAGGCATCCCGCGCGCGCCGCGCACACACCGTGCACACTTGAGCCTGTGACAGTGCGAGTAGGGGCAGTACATCTCGGCTGGGATGTGGTGTCCGTGGCGGCGGGCGGGGGCGGCACCCCCATCCGTCCGGTGAAGGTGGAGGGCACCTATACGCCGCCCGCGTACCTGCTGGCCGACGCGTCGGGCAGGTTGCACACCGCCGGAGCCGAGCGGACCAGACCGGATCTGGGATTGGCCATCTCCGATGTGCGCGACATCCTCGGCTATCCGCAGATCGTGGTCGCGGGGGCGACCTGGCCCGCGGAGCTGGTCTTCCACGCCAGGATGTACAACCCGCTGGCGGCCATCGGCGCGTTTCTGCGCGGCAAACCCGATGTGATCGCGTTGCCCTTCCCGGATGGCTGGCCCGACGAGAAGATCGAACTCTACGCCGACCTCATCGAGAAGCTGGACGTCGTGGTGGAGCCGTTGCCGGAGAGCGTCGCGCTGTCGGGATACGTGCGCGCTCTGGGATTGGTCCGGCCGCCGGACGCGCGCGATCCCCGCGGCATCGGCGCGACCGGGGTGTACTGCGACGGGCGCACCATGCTGGTGGTCGCGGTGCACGGTGACGACGAGCAGCCCACCGAATCGATCGAGGTACCGGTCACCGCCGATGCCATGCGCGATGCCCGCTCCGCCGACAACGTGGTGATCGAAGTGATGGCCGCGGCGCGCTCGATCGGGGCGGACACCTCGACGGTGCTGCTGAGTGGCAACGCCTGCTTCAACGAGGCGCTGCGGCTGGCGTTCCAGAATCATCTGGGTCACCGGTTGCACGTCGCCGCGCATCCGATGCACGCGCTGGTACTCGGCGCCACCCATCTGCTGGTGACCGAGAGCGAGGACGCCGAATCCTCGGGTGCGGCGCCGGGCCCGCAGTATCCGGCCGAACCGGTGCGGTCCGTCCCGGTCGATCAGCGCCGGTCGCCCGCGCCGCCGGGTCCACCGCAGTCGCCCGGCGCACCGGTGGTGACCTCCGGACCCGGATACCCCTCGGCGCCCGCACCCGGCGAGGAGCCCACCACCCGGGTCACCCGTGCGGAGCCCCCGCGCGGCGAGGACGGCGGCCAGGACCGTGGCAGGCTGTTCCCGACCCTGAAGGACAATCTGTTCGGCGTGCCCGCCGTGCTCGGCGTGATGGCGCTGGCGGTGGTGGCCGCGCCCGGCGAGCTGGGACCGGCGCCCGGAGCCGGACCGGCCACGCAGAGCCCGGCGCAGGTGCACAGCGCAGCCCAGGTGCAGCACTCCTGCGTGGACATCCCACGAGCCGAGCGGGACCGGTCGCGCCAGGGCATCGCCACCGTGCGCGGCTCGGATACCGCGCCCGACTGCAACCGTCCGAACATGGACACGCTGCGCTATGTCGTCCCCGGTCCGCCGGGCGCGGCCGACCCGGGTCCGCCGGTCCGTATCTAGCCCGGCCCGCGGAGGGGCAGTCGGTCGATTCTCTTCCTGCCATACCCGCCTGGTATCGTGGCTCGCTGGCGTGTGGGCCATATCGGGGCCCGGGTCTCCACCGGCCGCCGGGATCACCTCGACCACACGCTGGGCCGGCAACACCGACGACAGACAGGGATGCACTGTGCCTACGTACAGCCCCAAGGCGGGTGACGTCACCCGGCAGTGGTACGTCATCGACGCCACTGACGTAGTGCTCGGCCGTCTCGCCGTGCAGGCAGCGAATCTGCTGCGCGGCAAGACCAAGCCGACCTACGCCCCGCACGTCGATGGTGGCGATTTCGTCATCATCATCAACGCCGAGAAGGTTGCCATCAGTGGCAACAAGCGGCAGGACAAGCTCATCCACCACCACTCCGGTCATCCGGGCGGCCTCAAGTCGCGCACTGTCGGTCAGGTGTTGGAGACCCGTCCCGAGCGTCTCGTGGAGAAGGCCGTCAAGGGCATGATCCCGAAGAACAAGCTGGGTAACGCGATCGCGGGCAAGCTCAAGGTCTACGCAGGCCCGAACCATCCGCATGCGGCTCAGCAGCCCGTTCCGTTCGAGATCAAGCAGGTGGCCCAGTGACCGCTCCCGAAGAATTCAACGAGGACTTCGTGGCCGAGGACGCGGCCGTCGAGGTCGTGGACGAGGATTACGGCTACGAGGCCGACGGTGAGTCCGAGGCCTACGTCGCCCCGGTCGTCATCGACCGCCCGGTGCAGACCGTCGGCCGCCGCAAGGAAGCCGTCGTGCGCGTTCGCCTGGTGCCCGGCTCCGGCAACTTCGTGCTCAACGGCCGCACCATCGAGGACTACTTCCCGAACAAGGTGCACCAGCAGCTGGTCAAGTCGCCGCTGGTGACCGTCGAGCGGACCGAGTCCTTCGACATCCACGCCCGTCTCGTCGGCGGCGGCCCCTCGGGTCAGGCGGGCGCTCTGCGTCTGGCCATCGCGCGTGCCCTCATCGAGGTCACCCCGGAGGACCGTCCGGCCCTCAAGCGCGCCGGCTTCCTGACGCGTGACCCGCGTGCCACCGAGCGCAAGAAGTACGGTCTGAAGAAGGCCCGTAAGGCGCCTCAGTACTCGAAGCGCTGATCTCCAGGTTCTCGGCCGCGGTGTCCGGTACCCCTGGGGTACCGGACACCGGCGCGGCCCAGGACCGACAGCAGTCCGAGAGCAGGCTGCCAGCATCGCTGGTCGCCTGCTCTCGTGCTGTATCGACGCATGTTCACCGCGATAGGGGCTAGGTATGGGACGGTTGTTCGGCACCGACGGTGTGCGCGGGCTGGCCAACGAATCGCTGAGTCCGGAGCTGGCGCTACGCGTTTCGGGCGCGGCCGCGCAGGTGCTCGGACGCGGCAGGACGCGCGCGCTGGCACTGGTCGGCCGCGACCCGAGAGCTTCCGGGGAGATGCTGGAGGCCGCCGTCACCGCAGGGCTCACCGCCGCGGGAATGAACGTGTTGTCGGTGGGCGTGCTCCCGACGCCGGCCGTCGCCTACCTCACCGCCCTGTACGACGCGTGCCTCGGTGTGATGATCTCCGCCTCGCACAATCCGATGCCGGACAACGGCATCAAGATCTTCGCCGCGGGCGGGCACAAGCTCGACGACGCCGCCGAGGATCGCATCGAGGCGCTCGTGGCCGCCGATGAGCCGTTCCGCCCGACAGGCGCCGGGATCGGCCGGGTGCTCAACGCCTCCGGCGCCCGCGACCACGGTGTGATCATTCCCGACCAGTACAGCGTCGAAGGCACCCACGAGCGCTACGTCGAACATCTGGTGGAGGCCACCGGGCAGGATCTGAGCGGGTTGACCGTGGTGGTCGACTGCGCCAACGGCGCGGCCGCCGAGGTCGGGCCGGCCGCCTACCGGGAGGCGGGAGCCACGGTGATCGCGATCAACGCCGAACCCGACGGCCTCAACATCAACGAGGGCTGCGGCTCCACCCATCTGGACCAGGTGCGCGCCGCGGTCGTGGAGCACGGCGCCGACCTCGGGCTGGCCCACGACGGTGACGCCGATCGCTGCCTGGCGGTCGCCGCCG
The DNA here is from genome assembly GCF_015477835.1 of Nocardia higoensis. NCBI lineage: Bacteria > Bacillati > Actinomycetota > Actinomycetes > Mycobacteriales > Nocardiaceae > Nocardia > Nocardia higoensis. The sequence continues at coordinate 660,964 of NZ_JADLQN010000002.1, forward strand.
ACGGTTCCGTGGTCGACGGCGACGCGATTCTGGCGGTGCTGGCCATCGCCATGAAAGAAGCCGGACATCTGGCCGAGGACACCCTGGTCGCGACGGTCATGAGCAATCTCGGTCTGCACATCGCCATGCGCGAAGCCGGAATCACTCTGCGCACCACTGCGGTCGGCGACCGTTACGTGCTCGAGGACCTGCGCGCCGGCGGTTACACCCTCGGTGGGGAGCAGTCCGGACACGTCGTCCTGCCGAGGTTCGGCACTACCGGTGACGGTGTGCTGACCGGGCTGAAACTGATGGCGCGGATGGCGCAGACCGGGCGTTCGCTGGCAGAGCTGGCCGGCGTGCTGACCACGGTCCCGCAGATTCTGCTGAACGTGCCGGTGAGTGACAAGGCTGCCGTCGTGAACGCGCGCGAGGTGCGCGAGGCGGTGCTCGAGGCCGAGCGTGAACTCGGCGATTCCGGGCGAGTCCTGCTGCGGCCCAGTGGGACCGAGCAACTGGTCCGGGTGATGGTGGAGGCCACCGATCAGGTGAAGGCCGAGCGACTGGCCGAGAATCTCGCCAAGCTGGTCGCCACGATCTGACATCCGCCGCGGACGGCACGCGGCTGGGGCTGCGCGACCGCTCGACGCGGTGACCGCGATTGTCCCCAATCGCGGAGTTGTCCACAGGCTCCGCGTTCGCCCTGGTCGGCCGAGCCCCGCCGGTTCCCGGGCGGTGCATGCTTCGACGCATGAGACCGGGATTGGCGCAGGTGCGCGACACACAGTTCGGCGTGTTCACCGGCTGGCAGGTGCTGTGCGAGTACAGCAGGGCCGAGATGCGCGAACTCATCGACCGAGGGATCTGGGTGCAGGTCTTCCGCGGTGTCTACCGGGAGGCGTCGAACCCGCCGACGGCTCGGCTACGGGTGGAGGCGGCTCGGTTGTGTCTCGGTGTCCCCGGACTCGTGGCCGCCTACGGTACAGCGGCGCGACTGCACGGATTACCCGTGTTCGATGACCCGGTGACCCATGTGCTCGGCGCCCGGCCGATGCGATCGCCGCGGTTGGTCGTGCACCCCGACGGCGCCGACGCGCGTGAACTCGACATGGTCCAGGGCACGACCGCCACCGGCCTGGTGCGCACGGTAGTGGATGTGGCGCGCACGCTGAGCAGGCCCGAGGCGCTGTCGGTGGTGGAAGCCGCTTTGGACAGGGGGATCTCGCGGGCGGCGCTGTTCGTGCAACTGGAGTCCCAGCGGGGGCGCCGGGGCAGGGTGCAGGCGGACGAGCTGGTGGAGATCGCGTCCGCCACGAGGGTGCCGACGCGATCCGGCGAGCTGCCCGCGATGGCCGCGCCGGCAACCACCTCTGTGTCCTCGCCACGACCGGATCGGGCTGCTCGGTGGCGCACGCGTTGTCTCTCCGGCGGTGAGGTCGTCCGGAATCGGGTTCCGGACGATGCGGGCCGGGTAGCCGGAACCACCCGATGACGCGGAGGTCATTCTTCGTGCAAGCGACCGTTGTCCAGGTGCCAGCGACGGGTGGCGCGGACCGAATCGAGCATGCGGCGGTCGTGAGTGACCAGCAGCAGGGTGCCGGTGAACGAATCGACGGCCTGCTCGAGTTGTTCGATGGCGGGCAGGTCGAGATGGTTGGTCGGCTCGTCCAGCACCAGCAGGTTCACTCCTCTGGCCTGCAAGAGTGCCAGCGCGGCGCGGGTCCGTTCACCGGGAGAGAGGGTGTCGCAGGGGCGTGTCACATGCGGGCCGCGCAGGCCGAACTTGGCCAGCAGCGTGCGGATCTCGGCATCGGGCCAGTCCGGCTTCTGCGCGCCGAAAGTATCGGCCAGGTGGTCGGCGCCGCGGAACAGGCCACGAGCCTGGTCGACCTCGCCGATCTGCACGCCGGATCCGAGTGTGGCCGTGCCGATGTCGGGGGTGATCCGCCCCAGCAGGAGTCCGAGCAGCGTGGATTTGCCCGCGCCGTTGGCACCGGTGAGCACGATCCGGTCGGCCCACTCGATCTGGGTGCTCACCGGTCCCAGCCGGAAATCCCCGCGCGTGACCACCGCTTCGGTGAGCGTGGTCACCACCGAGCCGCTGCGTGGGGCCGGGGCGATCTGCATCCGCAGTTCCCACTCCTTGCGCGGCTCCTCGACCACTTCCAGGCGTTCGATTCGGCGCTGGGTCTGGCGGGCTTTGGCGGCCTGCTTCTCGGTCGACTCCGCGCGCATCTTGCGACCGGCCTTGTCGGAGTCGGTCTTCGCCTTGCGCCGAGCGTTGCGGACACCGTGCTCCAGCCAGTTGCGCTGCATCTGCGCCCTGGTCTCCAGCCCGGCCTTGGTGTCGGCGAACTCCTCGTAGGCCTGCCTGGCATGACGACGGGCGATCTCGCGCTCGGCGAGATACGCCTCGTAACCGCCGTCATAGAGTCCGACCTGCTGCTGGGCCAGGTCCAGCTCCACGATCCGGTTGACCGTACGCGCCAGGAACTCCCGGTCGTGACTGATCACCACCAGCGGCACCCGCACGCCGGTCACGAAATCCTCGAGGCGGGTCAGGCCGTCGAGGTCCAGATCATTGGTCGGTTCGTCGAGCAGCAGAATGTCGTAGCGCGACAGCAAGACCGATGCGAGCCCGGCGCGGGCCGCCTGACCACCCGAGAGCCCGGTCATCGGGGTCGCGAGTCCCTGCGCGAGCGAGTCGGTCAGGCCGAGTTCGGCGGCCACCTCCTCGGCTCGCGATTCCAGATCCGCGCCGCCCAGGGTCAGCCAGCGCTCCAGGGCGGGCGAGTAGTCGTCGTCCCCGCCCTCGGCGAGGCGCTCGGCCGCGGAATCCATAGCCTGCTGCGCCGCGCTGACCCCGGTGCGCCTGCCGAGGAAGTCCAGCACCGACTCGCCGGGCACGCGCTCGGGTTCCTGCGCGAGATAGCCGATGGTCGCGTCCGGCGGGCTGGTGGTGATGGCCCCGGCCGCACTGTCGCGATCGGCGAGCATCCGCAACAGCGTCGACTTGCCCGCGCCGTTCACCCCGACCAGCCCGATCACGTCGCCCGGGGCGAGGGTCAGGTCGAGATCGTCGAACAGCATTCGTTCACCGTGTCCGGCGGACAGGCCGCGCGCGTGCAGAGTGGTACTCACCCCGATCAGTCTGCCGTGTCCACCCACGTCGTCCCGCTCCGGTGCCGGTGGGCCGGTCACCGCCGTGGTCGGGGTTCGCCCCTCGGTTCGGCGGGGCGGAAATCAGGGTGGATATGGGGTGTTCGACCGATGCGCGAGCCGTCGCGCGCGACGACAGTGGAAGACATACCGATTCAGAGGGAAGGATCTTCCGATGACCGCACCCACACGCCGTCTCACCCGCTCCGACGATCGCTGGATAGCGGGAGTCTGCGGCGGCCTCGCCGACTACTTCGGCTGGAGCGCGAACGCCGTGCGCCTGGTGTTCGTGCTGTCCTGCCTGCTGCCCGGCCCCCAGTTCCTGCTGTATCTCGTGCTGTGGTTGGTGATTCCCCGGCGGTGATCCCAACCGATCGTGCGACGGCGGTCACCGCCGGGGCGGGGCTGACGTGCGGGCGCGGAGATGACAGGATGGAGGAATCCAGCGCCCGTCTCGTCGGCGCGTCATCGCAGGGGTCGATGTTCGAGGAGGAGCCATGGTCACATCCGGTGAATTCGGCGGTCTGGAGCTGCCCGGTATCGATACCGCCACGGCCCTCGACGATCTCGGCGCCGTCGAACTGGGCGATCCCACCCAGGACATCGACGGCGACGGCCTGCTCGATACCGACACCACCTACGGACCCGACGCCATGCAGGTCTGGACCGACTTCGACCACGACGGCCTCGCCGATCACGTCACGGTGGTCGAGAACGACGGCGATCATGCCTCGTGGGAGTTCCACCGTCACCCCGACGGCACCTCGGAATGGGTGCGCACCGACCAGGGCACGCTGGGCGGATGAGCCTTCTCCGGCGTCGTCCCCGCCGGTCCACGGCGGTTTCGAACCGCGAATGGTCGGAACCGTACCCCGGCCCGCTGCGTCGAAAGAAGTAGTCGAAGGTAGTAGGGCGGTCGGTCGCGCGCGTACGCGGCCGGTCACACGGAGGATGAGGGGGCACCCGACCGATGAGTACCGAAACGCTCGGCGTGAGCACCGACGAGCTCGGACGGCTGGCCAACGAACTGCGGTCGTCGGGGGAAGTGGTGGCCGGAAATGTTGCGAAGCTCGACGACAACCTCTTCGGGGCGGAGCACGCCGGAGCCGGATACTCTGCCCAGGGCAGGGCCATCCGGGCCGGGTTGGAGGCGCTGAGCAGGCGCATCGACGACTGGTCGACAGCCACCGGCGCGACCGCCGAGGTCATCGGTGCGGGGGCCGTCGAATACTCGACGGTCGACAGGGAACGCTCGAACCGGATGAACGATCAGTGATCACGGGGGTGGAACAGTGACCGCTTCGGGTCCTGCCGACCAGAGCATTGCGGGACTACTCGACTACGGTTCCGAAGCGCTGGTGTACTTCGAGACCTTCGAGCCTTTCTATAAGCGCATATTCCCTCACGTGGCGAATGTCCCGAGCTACCGGGAACTGCATGCGCGATATTTCGAGCAGAACGGTATCGACGAAGCCGCGCTGGTCGACGCTTTCGAAGCGGTGTCGGCGGCAGCGAAGACGATGGCCGATGAGCACGGCACTCAACAGGCCATCTCGCAGAACATTTCCCAGGTATGGGAAGGTGCCGCTGCGTCGACCGCCTTGGGGATGATCACCACTCAGCTCACGTTGGCCTCCGCCGACGCGGAGGTGGCGGCGAGTATTGCTTCTGCTCTGGAACTGGCTCCGGACGCGCTCCGGGCGGCTGTCCGGCTGAAATCCGATGCTGTGGCCCATATTCTGGACAACGGCGAGCCCAGAGTGGATGGCAAGTCGAAAGACGACGTCGAGGCGATCGTCGCGGTGGCTGAGGGAGTCGGCTTGTCCACCGTATTCGGGAACGACACGTTGGTGAATCGAATACGTCGCATCTTTCCTGATATGGATGAGGGTTTCGTCGACGGATGGAACGCTTCCACGAACAGTTCTCCGGGCGGTCTCGTCATAGGTGGCACACCGTACGCGAACCTCATCACGACGCGCTGCAAGGACTGGCTGGACACCGTCTTCAAGCCCGAATATTCGGATAAGGCCGACCTGTTGGTCGACGCATGTGACGCTACGGACCGGGGAGTCACCGAGGCCTACACAGCGATCACCGACGCGATCGACAAACTGGAGACGGCTGCGTATCCGCGCCCGAAGGCAACGTCTACACAGAACTCCCCGTACGAGGAGGATCGCGGAAGCGGCACCTCGTCGAGTGACACGCCGACCGGCAATACGCCGTCCTCGACGGATACCCCGACGACTCCGGCGAGTACACCCTCGAGCAATCCGACGAGCACCGACACCGACACCGACACCGACACCGACGACACCGACACCGACACCGACGACGATGACGATTCGACCGATCCTGCCGATACCTCGAACCCGCTGAGCGGCTCGACGAATCTCGGTCGGATCGCCGACCAGCTCAGCCCGCTGCTGTCCTCGCTGACCGAGAGCGTGCAGAGCGTGCTGAGCTCACTGACCACCACGATCGACACGGAGATCGACAAGGCACTGGAGAATCTGAAAAACCTCACCGACGCCGAGGATGATCCGGCCGATGGCGCCGGGGAGGACGAGGACGGCGACGGCAAGCCCGACGAGGAGTCCGAGCCGCTGGCCGAATTCGATCTCGCGGGCAAAGAGGTGACCTTCGAGCAGGGTGAGGACGGTCTGAAGATGGTCCTCACCGACCCCGACGGGACAACCACCGAATACCGCATGACGATCGATGAGAACGGCGTGCCGCTCATCTCCGCGGTCGAGGGCGAAACCGGCGAGCCCGCCGGTGGGGACCGAGCCGAGCAGGAGACACCGGCGGAGGGGACTCCGGCCGTCGAGGAGCAGCCCGCAGGATCAGGTTCGGTGCCGTCGGCTCCGGCGCCGGCGAAGCAGGAAGAGGACGGCGAATACACCCCATCACCCATCCCGGCGCCCGAGTTCATCGAGGACGAGGCGGAGGCGTCCGCACCCGCCGAGCCTGTGTCGGATAAGCCGCCGGTCGGTGACACCGGCGCACTGCTGGCCGAGGCCGGCCCGCTGTGACGAGGGTGTGCTGGGAGCGCGGTGACGATGAGGGCGCGGTGACACGGGCGCATGGAGAGTGACGCGGCGGTGGTGGTGGGACGAGCGCGGCCGGTGAAGGAGGACGACGATGGCGGATTACCGCGCGGAGATGGAGCGCATCATCGACCGGTGCAGGCGTGAGGCAGCGGCGCTCGAGAACGATCTGGCCGAGATCAACCGCCGGACCGCGGAGACGAGCGCGATGCTGACCGAGCGTTCGCGCGCGGCGATGCGGGAGTTCTGGGAGGAACACGGCGAGACGATCGCCGCCGCGCAGGCCGAGGCGGAGGAGCAGGAGCGCAGAGCGGCCGCGGAACGCGCCGAGCAGGAACGCCAGGCGGCCGAGCTACGCGAGTACCGCGAGGCGATGGCGCGGTCCTCGGCGGCGCGGCGCTCCGGCGAAGTGGTGGTGCCGATCGACGACGAGGACCCGGAGGGCGAGTACTACCGGCGGGAGAGCTGGCTCATCTGATCGACCTCGCCCGGATGCGCTTCCCCGACCGGACCCGACCGGCTTCGGTGCGGCCTCGGTCGGCTCGGCAGTGCATCCCGCTTGTCGCGGTGTGTCGGCCGATGTGGTGCCGTCGGTGTCGGCGCTGTTGGGCTCGGCAGGATCGCCGACAGTGTCGTTGATGGCGGTGTGTGCCGAATGGGTGCGGATCGGGCGTTCTTCGCGGCGACGACGGCGCGGCGGAGCCGGATCAGCGGACCAGTTGGCGCAAGGTGCCCAAAGACAGGCTGGGCTTGGTCGCCTTCTCCTCGACGGGAGCGTGCGGGTCGATGACGGTGGTCCGGGGGATGTCGGCCTCCGGATCGGCGAACGGGGCGTATTTCTTGTCTTCGGCGAGGGTGTGCAGCAGATAGCCGGTGAGCAGTGCCCGGGTGGTGCGGTGGGTCTTGGGCTCGTGCTTGCCCGCGCCGAGGGTGGACAGCGCGTGGCGTCCCTCGATGAGGCCGTTGTGGGTGGCGCCGTCGAGGCGGCGGAGGATGAGCGGACCCGACCAGGCCCTGGCCAAGGGCAGGGCGTTGGAGTTGACGCCTGCGATGTCGGTCCCGGCCATCAGCAGGGCGGGGGTCCGGATCCGGCCCGCCAGGGACTCCGCGGCGGGCGCGGTGGGAGCGGGGAAGAGGGGGACGACGGCGGCGACGTCGCGCTGGGCGGCGGCGAGTACGGCGGCGCCGGCGCCCATGCCGTGACCGGCGAGGGCGAGCTTGTCCGGGTGGACGGTGACCGTGCCGTCGCCGAGGCGGACGCCGGTGCAGATGTCGAGGGTGGTGAGCAGGTCGGTGGCCAGACCCAGATGCGACGGGATCGGGCCGCGCTCGGTGTCCGGGGCGGCGGTCACGATGCCCCAGGAAGCGAGATGCTCGAGGAGTTCGCGGTAGCGGGCGGCGCCGGTCAGCCAGCTGTGACCGAAGGCGACGGCGGGCAGCCCGCGCCCACTCTCCGGGGTGTAGACGACACCCGGCTGGCCCGCGATTCCCAGGTTGCCGCGCAGCACGCGGTGCGGGCCACGACGGGTCAGGGCGCTCAGAAGCTCTTTCACAGACACCGACACGACGTGAACGTTATCCGATAAGTACTCTGGGGAGCCATGTGCGGAATCGTTGGCTACGTCGGGTACCGGGACGCGCTCGGCGTCGTCGTTGACGCGTTGCGCCACATGGAGTATCGCGGATACGACTCCGCGGGCGTCGCGATCCTGGACGGCGTGGGCTCGCTGGCGGTCGAACGCAAAGCGGGCCGTTTGGCGAATCTGGAGGCCGAACTCGCCGAGTCCGGGCCGGGCGCGTTCGCGGGAAGCACCGGTATGGGGCACACCCGCTGGGCCACCCACGGCGCACCTACCGACCGCAACGCGCACCCGCACCGGGCCGCCGACGGCAAGGTCGCGGTGGTGCACAACGGCATCATCGAGAACTTCGCCCCATTGCGCCGCGAACTCGAGATCGCGGGGGTCGAACTGCTCAGCGACACCGACACCGAGGTCGCGGTCCACCTCGTCGCTCGGGCCTATGCCGAAGGCCCGACCGCGGGCGACTTCACGGCCAGCGCGCTGGCCGTGCTGCGTCGGCTGGAGGGCGCGTTCACGTTGGTGTTCGCGCACGCCGACCACCCGGACATGATCGTCGCGGCGCGTCGCAACACCCCGCTGGTGGTGGGTGTCGGCCAGGGCGAGATGTTCATCGCCTCCGACGTCACCGCGTTCATCGAGCACACCCGCGAAGCGGTGGAGCTCGGCCAGGACCAGGCCGTGGTGATCACCGCCGAGGGTTACACCGTCACCGACTTCGCCGGGCGTGCCGACGGCGTGCGGACCCGGCCGTACACGATCGACTGGGACATCGCCGCCGCCGAGAAGGGCGGCCACGACTACTTCATGCTCAAGGAGATCGAGGAGCAACCCACCGCTGTCGCCGACACGCTGATCGGGCATTTCACCACCGACGAATCGGGCGGGCGCATCGTGCTCGACGAGCAGCGTCTGGCCGATCAGGAACTGCGCGAGTTCGACAAGGTGTTCGTGGTGGCCTGCGGCAGCTCCTACCACGCGGGCCTGCTGGCGAAGTACGCGATCGAGCACTGGACACGTCTGCCCGTCGAGGTCGAGCTGGCCAGCGAGTTCCGCTACCGCGACCCGGTGTTGGACCGCTCCACGCTGGTGGTCGCCATCTCGCAGTCCGGCGAGACCGCTGACACGCTGGAGGCGGTGCGCCACGCCAAGGAGCAGAAGGCCAGGGTGCTGGCGATCTGCAACACCAACGGCGCGCAGATCCCGCGCGAATCCGACGCGGTGCTCTACACCCGCACCGGCCCGGAGATCGGCGTGGCCTCCACCAAGGCTTTCCTCGCACAGGTCGCGGCGAACTATCTCGTCGGCCTGGCGCTGGCGCAGGCGCGGGGCACCAAGTACCCCGACGAGGTCGCCCGCGAGTTCCAGGAACTCGAGGCGATGCCGAAGCTGGTGGCACGGGTCCTCGAGACCGCCCCGCAGGTGCGGGCGATCGCCCGTGAACTCGCGCAGGTGCCGACCGTGTTGTTCCTCGGTCGCCACGTCGGCTACCCGGTGGCACTCGAGGGCGCGCTCAAGCTCAAGGAACTGGCCTACATGCACGCCGAGGGCTTCGCCGCCGGTGAACTCAAGCACGGCCCGATCGCGCTGATCGAGGACGGGTTGCCGGTGATCGTGGTGATGCCGTCGCCGAAGGGCCGGGCGGTGCTGCACTCCAAGTTGCTGAGCAATATTCGCGAGATCCAGGCCCGCGGCGCGCGCACCATCGTGATCGCCGAGGAGGGCGACGACACGGTGCGTCCGTTCGCCGACGACCTCATCGAGATCCCGTCCGCGCCGACGTTGTTCCAGCCGCTGCTCTCGACGGTGCCGCTGCAGATCTTCGCGGCCGAGATCGCGCAGGCACGCGGCTACGACGTCGACAAGCCGCGCAACCTGGCGAAGTCCGTCACCGTCGAGTAGACCGGCCGGTCCCGAAGCCGCGCTTCGAGATGAGCGGCCTGCGACCCACGGGGGCCCGCCCAGGGGACCGCCAGCGCTGCCGAGTCGGCGGCGACCCGCCCGGTGACACCGGCCCAGGCGAAGAACCAGGACGACTACTCGACCGTGACCGTTGCGCGCATGTCCGGATGCAGGCTGCACAGGTAGCGGTACTCGCCGGGCACGGTGAAGGTATAGCTCCATTCGCCCGCGGTGAGGATGGGGCTGTTGATGCCCATCGCCTTGTCGCCGATGCCTTGGACCGAATGCGGCACGCTGTCGGCGAAGATCCAGGTCACGGTATCGCCGACCCGGACGGACACATTCGCCGGGGAGAAGGCCATGTCGTCGACGTTCACCGTGACGGCCGCGGCGCCCGCGGTCCGGGAGGGGTCGACCGGGGCGCCCGTGCCGCCGGAGACGGAGGTCGAAGCGGTGGCGGGCACCGGGTCGGTGTCGCCGGAACCGCAGCCGGCGAGGACCGCCGAGGCGGTCAGGACGAGCGCGGCGATCACACGCGCGCGGCTGGGACGGTGCAGGATCGGCATGATGGACGAGCGTAGTGGGCGGCCGGGTAGGGTCCGGACGCACGTGTCGTGTGGGGCGGCGCGTCGATGTACGGTCCGGCCGATCGTGGGAGGCGAGCGTAGATGTCCGTTCTGTCAGATTCTTCTCGCTTATCCGCGCGCGGCTACTTCGGTGTAGCCGATATCCGTGCCGCCGAAGCGGAACTGTTCACGCGCGTGCCGGACGGAGTGCCGATGCAGCGGGCGGCGCACGGGCTGGCCCGGGTGGTGGCCGCCGAACTGCGGGAGCGTACCGGTGGGGTGGCCGGGCGGTCGGTGACATTGATCGTCGGCGCGGGTGACAACGGCGGCGACGCGCTGTGGGCGGGGGCGAAACTGCGGGGACGCGGGGTCGCCGTGCGCGCGATCCTGCTCGAGCCCGAGCGGGCGCACACCGCGGGACTCGCCGCGTTGCGCCGGGCGGGTGGCCGGGTGGGCGGCGAGCCGGGTCACCCGGATCTCGTCGTCGACGGCATCGTCGGTATCGGTGGGAAAGGGGCGCTGCGCCCCGCGGCCGCGGACGTGATCGCGCGGGTGGCGGCGCCGATCGTGGCGGTCGACCTGCCCAGCGGCGTGGACCCGGACACGGGTGCGATCGCCGGGCCCGCGGTGCGCGCGGCGGTGACGGTGACCTTCGGCGCCTACAAGCCCGTGCACGCGCTGGCCGCGCCGTGGTGCGGCCGAATCGAGTTGGTGGACATCGGATTACGTCTGCCACCGGCGCAGCTGGCGGCGCTCTCGCCCGCGCGGGTGGGTGCGCGGTGGCCTGTGCCCGCCGCTACCGACGACAAATACACCCAGGGCGTCACCGGCGTCTGCGCGGGCAGCGCGACCTATCCCGGTGCGGCGGTGCTCTCGGTGGGAGGCGCGGTCGCGGCCACCTCCGGGATGGTGCGCTACGCCGGCAGCGCCACGGCACAAGTACTCGCGCGTTTCCCCGAGACGATCGCCACCGGAGACATCGCCACCACCGGCCGGGTGCAGTCCTGGGTGTTCGGCCCCGGCGCGGGCACCGACGCGGACGCGCGCCGACGGCTGGTCGAGATCCTCGCCACCGAGGTTCCGGTCGTGATCGACGCCGACGGCCTGACCCTGCTCGCGCGCGAACCCGAACTGCTGCGCGGCCGTACCGCACCCACCGTATTGACCCCGCACGCAGGTGAGTTCGCCCGGCTGACCGGACGCGAACCTGGCCCCGACCGCGTCGCCGCGGTCCGTGACCTCGCCGAGCGCTGGGAAGTCACCGTGCTGCTCAAGGGCCGCGCCACCCTGGTCGCCCAGCCGGGACAGCCGGTGCTGGTCAACGAAGCGGGCGGATCCTGGGCAGCGACGGCGGGTGCGGGCGACGTGCTCTCCGGAATCATCGGCGCGCTGCTGGCCGCCGGTCGTGATCCGGCCGAGGCCGCCGCGTCGGCAGCACGGGCCCACGCCCTCGCCGCTGCCCTGGCCGCCCACCAGCACGGCCCGGTCGGCGCGCCGGTCTCCGCCTCCCCACTGCTGGCACACGTGCCCGCCGCGATCGCGAACCTGCGTGCGCTCGCCGAAGGCGCGTCCGCGTGCCCCGAGTGATCAGCGGCGCCGTCGCCGGTGGGCCGTCTTTCGCCCCCGATCGACTGGTGCGGATCGGATCGATCAGGGCCGCAACGAGAATCGTTCGTGATTCTTTTCGGGAACATCCCTGTGACCTGCCTGTTCTCGATCCGGCGAGACGGGGTGCCCATAACTTTCGGGGCAACGAGTGGCAGGATCGGGGGCTGTGAGTGCCCAGGTGGAAACTGTCGTCGATCTCGACGCGATCGCCCATAACGTCCGAGTTCTGCGCGACCATGCCGGTGCCGCGGCACTGATGGCCGTGGTGAAGGCGGATGCCTACAACCACGGAGCGGTGGAGGTGGCACGCACGGCGCTGGCCGCGGGGGCTCGCGAACTGGGTGTGACGACGATTCCGGAGGCGCTGCGGTTGCGCGAGGCGGGGATCACCGCGCCGATCCTGTGCTGGCTGCACACCGAGGACACCGACTACGCCGCGGGAATCGCCGCCGACGTCGAGATCGCCGTGTCGAGCATGGCGCAGCTGCGGGCGGTCGCGGCGGCGGCGCGCACCGTGGGCCGAAGGGCCACGATCACTCTCAAGATCGACACCGGGCTCAATCGCAACGGCATCGCCGAGGCGGAGCTGCCCGCGACCCTGGCGGTGTCGAGCGAACTGGTCGAGGAGAAGGTGGTCCGGCTACGCGGGATGTTCTCCCATCTCGCCCACGCCGACGAACCCAAGCACGCCTTCCTCGACGAACAGCGCGAGCGGTTCGTCGCGGCGATCGCCACCGCCTCGGCGCACGGCCTGCGCCCGGAGGTGACCCATATCGCCAACTCGGCGGCGACCATGACTCGGCCGGATCTGCGCTTCGACATGGTGCGGCCCGGCATCGCCGTCTACGGATTGAGCCCGGTGCCCGAACTCGGCGACTTCGGTCTGCGCCCGGCCATGACGTTTCAAGCCTCGGTCGCGCAGGTGAAGCGGGTCGCCGCGGGCCAGGGTGTTTCCTACGGGCACCAGTGGACCGCCCCGCGCGACACCACCGTGGCGCTGGTGCCCGCCGGGTACGCCGACGGCGTGTTCCGGCTGCTCAGCGGACATTTCGACGTGTGGCTGGGCGGTGCTCGCCGCCCCAATGTGGGCCGGGTCTGCATGGATCAGTTCATCGTCGATCTCGGGGAGAACGAGGCCGGGGTGAAAGAGGGCGACACCGCCGTGCTGTTCGGTGCGGGCGCGGGGGTGCCCAGCGCCCAGGAGTGGGCGGATCGGCTCGGCACCATTCACTACGAGGTGGTCTGCGCGCCACGTGGGCGGGTGAGCCGACGTCACATCGGAGCCGGTTCGTGAAGTGTGTCGAATCGGTTGCCGACCGGTCGGGTGCTGTGCTGGACTCGGAATCAGTCTGCTGAGGGGATGCATCCGATGAGGTCACGACGCTCCGTTGTCGGACGCGGAGGATTGGCCGCCGCCATCATGGTCGGTGCGCTCGCCGGGGCGCACGCGCTGCGCCGGGCGGGTCAGTGGGTGCTGCATTCGCGGCTCCCCGACGACTATGAGAACGAGGATTTCGCCCTGTTCGACAGCGATCCGGCGAGCTGGGTCAGGACCGCCGACGGCGTGCGGCTCGCGGTGCGCACCCACGGGCACGAAAACGCCGCGGCCACCGTCATATTCGTGCACGGCTTCTGCAACACGATGGATTCGTTCCACTTCCAGCGCCGTGACCTGCCCCGACGCTGGGGGCCGGATGTGCGGCTGGTCTTCTTCGACCAGCGCGGGCACGGTCACTCCGGGGTGCCCGCGGCGGGCACCTGCACTGTCGGGCGGTTGGGTCGCGACTTGGGCGCGGTGATCGAGAAGGTCGCGCCGAGCGGGCCGGTGGTGCTGGTGGGCCATTCGCTCGGCGGCATGGCGGTGCTCGCCGCCGCGTCCCGGTTCCCGGAGCTGTTCACCACCCGGATCCGCGCGGTCGCGTTGATCTCCACGACGGCGGCCGAGGTGACCTCGATGGGGGTGACCCAGCTGCTGCGTAATCCGGCGATCGACGGCTTCCGGCTGTTCGCGCACCTCGCCCCCGCGCTCGTGCAGGCAGGACGCACCACCGCGCGGCACGTGATCACCCCGCTGCTGCACGTCACCTCCTTCCACGGCCCGGTCAGTCCGGCGCTGTCGCGATTCACCACCCGGATGATCGACCGCACCTCGATCGACACGATCGTGAAGTTCCTCGATTCCATCCGCCTGCACGACGAATCGGCCGCATTGCCCGCGCTGGCCGACACCCCCGTGCTGGTGCTCGGCGGCAGCAACGACGTGGTGATCCCGTTCGGTCACTCGCGCCTGCTGGCCGAGGCGCTGCCCGACAGCGAACTGGTCCGGGTCCGTGACGCCGCGCACATGCCGCACCTGCAACACCCCGACCAGGTGAACGACGCGCTCGACGACCTGTTGGTTCGCGCCGGGATCTTCGACGAGGACATGCGGCTTCGGCAGGGCAGCTGACCTCGCACGCGCCCGGGCCGGTTCCGCAGGCGGACACGGGGACCGCCGAAGGGCGCCCGAGGACACCGGTAGGCTCGACGCCGGCGGCGACCCACGGCGGGTCGCCCGTGTCGACATCGAGGACGGGAACGGAGAGCAGCCGTGACAGAGCGGCACGAACGCAACCTGCCGACCGTCGCCGATACCGAGGCGCTGGGCCGTGAACTCGCCGCCGATCTCTCGGCGGGCGATCTCGTGGTACTCGACGGTCCCCTCGGCGCGGGTAAGACCGCGCTCACCCGGGGCATCGCCGCGGGGCTCGGCGTACAGGGAAGGGTGAGTTCCCCCACCTTCATCATCGCCCGGCTGCACCGCGCCGGTGCGCGTGCGGGCGCCCCGCCGGTGCCGCTGGTACACGTGGACGCCTACCGGCTCGGCGGCGACCTCGACGAGTTGGACGCGCTGGATCTGGATACCGAACTGCATCAGGCGGTGGTGGTCGTGGAATGGGGGCGCGGCGTGGTCGAGCATCTGAGCGAACGTCATCTGCGGGTGGAACTGCGCAGGGAACCGGATTCGGAGGTGCGTACCGCGGTCTGGGAGTGGATCGGCTGACCGGGCGGGCGCCGCCGAGGACGCCCCGGCTCGCCGGTCTTCCGCCACAGCCCGATGCTGCGCGAAGACGCGAGCTACCACCCGGTATCGTGGGGTCAATCATGCTTGTACTCGCCGTCGACACCGCGACCCCCGCCGTCACCGCGGGACTGGTGGAACTGGGACAGGCCGCGGACGGTTCGGCCGACGCGGCCGGGTCACGCACACTGGCCTCGCGGATCACCGTCGACGCGCGCGCCCACGCCGAGGTACTCACCCCGCAGATCCTCCAATGTCTCGACGAGGCACGACGTTCCAGGACCGATATCGAGGCCGTCGTCGTCGGCATCGGCCCCGGCCCGTTCACCGGGCTGCGCGTGGGGATGGCCACCGCGGCGGCGTTCGGTGACGCGCTCGGCCTCCCGGTGCACGGGGTGTGCAGTCTCGACGCGATCGCCGCCGATGTGGCCGAAGCGGCCGATCTGCCCGCCGCTCGGGAACTTCTGGTGGTCACCGACGCGCGCCGACGCGAGGTGTACTGGGCCCGCTACCGTGACGGAGTTCGCATCGACGGGCCCGGGGTGATCAAGCCCGCCGACCTCGACCACGAAGGCGCCGGTGCGGTCGCGGGATCCGCTTCGCACGTCGACTACTTCGATCTGCCGGTGATCCCGGTGGAGACGCCCTCGCCGGCCGGACTGGTCCGCGTCGCCGCCGACCGGCTGCTCGCGGGTGCGGCGCCCGATCCGTTGACACCGTTGTATCTGCGTAGGCCCGACGCCGTCGAGAAGGCCTTCCGCACGCTCGACCGGACGGGAGCGTGACGGTGACCGAATCACCGGGCGGCGACGCCGACCTCAGCGTTCCCGACCTCAGCGTTCCCGGCATCGCTGCTCCCGATCTCGCTGTTCCCGGCCTCGGCGCCGCGGGCATCAGCATCGTGCCGATGACCGAGGCCGACATCGCGCGTTGTGTCGAGCTCGAGCACCTGCTCTTCCCCGAGGACGATCCCTGGCAGGCGGTGTCCTTCCACTCCGAGCTCGCCGGAGCGCACAACCGCTACATCACCGCCCGCGACAGCACCGGCCGGATGGTTGGGTACGCGGGCATCGCCCTGCTCGGCGACGGCGAACATCCCGAAGCCGAAGTGCACACCATCGGAGTCGATCCCGACTGCCATCGCGGCGGCATCGGCACCCTGCTGCTCAACGCGCTGCTTGCCGAGGCGGGCAAACGCGGCGGCCCGGTGTTCTTGGAGGTGCGTACCGACAACGCGCCGGCCATCGCGCTCTACGCCAAGCACGGATTCCACATCATCGGCTTGCGCAAGAACTACTACCACCCCAGCGGCGCCGACGCCTACACCATGCGCAGGCCGGAACTCACCGCGCAGGGCCGGGAATGGCGCGCGAGCCAGACCGACGAGGTGTTGTCGTGATCGTCATGGGTATCGAATCCTCCTGCGACGAAACCGGGGTGGGCATCGTCCGGCGGCATCCGGACGGCAGTTGCGAACTGCTCGCCGACGAGGTCGCTTCCAGCGTCGATCAGCACGCCCGCTTCGGCGGCGTGGTACCTGAGATCGCCTCACGCGCCCACCTGGAGGCGATCGTGCCCGCGATGCGGCGCGCACTGTCGGCGGCGGGCATAGTCGCGCCGGACGCACTGGCGGTCACCATCGGCCCCGGTCTGGCCGGTGCGCTGCTGGTAGGCGTCGCGGCCGCGAAAGCCTATGCGGCGGCGTGGGATGTGCCGTTCTACGCGCTCAATCATCTCGGCGGCCATGTGGCCGTGGACACCCTCGAACACGGTCCGATGCCACCGTGCGTGGCGCTGCTGGTCTCCGGCGGCCACACCCACCTGCTGCACGTGACCGATCTCGCCGAACCGATCGTCGAACTCGGCAGCACCGTCGACGACGCGGCTGGCGAGGCCTTCGACAAGGTCGCCCGGCTGCTGGGGCTCGGCTTCCCCGGCGGGCCCGCGCTCGACGCGGCCGCGCGCAGCGGCGATCCGCGCGCGATCGCCTTCCCGCGCGGCATGACCGGGCCGCGCGACGCTCGCCACGACTTCTCCTTCTCCGGCCTCAAGACCGCGGTGGCCCGCTATGTCGAAGCCGCGCAGCGCGAGGGCATCACACCCGATCGGCTGCCGATCCCGGATATCGCCGCCTCCTTCCAGGAAGCGGTGGCCGACGTGCTCACCATGAAGGCGGTGCGCGCGGCGCAGGACGTCGGGGTCGACACCCTGGTGCTCGGCGGCGGCGCCACCGCCAATTCCCGGATTCGGTCATTGGCCGAAGAGCGTTGCGCCGCGGCGGGCATCACCCTGCGGGTGCCCAAGCCGCGGCTGTGCACCGACAACGGGGTGATGATCGCCGCGTTGGGCGCGCATGTGATCGCCGGTGGGGCACAGCCTTCGTCGCTCACCGTCGCCAGCGATCCCGGTCTACCGGTGTCGGTCAGCCAGATCTGCTGAACCGCGGTCGTTCGCCCGACCGGTTCTCACGGCGGAGGTGATAGTGAGCCTCGGCCATGAACCTCGGCCAGGGTGTCACCGGTTCAGGTGGAGGCCCGGCGCGATGGGCCGCCGGTCAGGAGGGGATGTGTCCCCCTGCCGGAATGGGTCGATGAGACGTATGCGCTGGAGCACGCTAGGCGATGCGCTGTTCGCCGGTGGAGCTGTCCGCGGCCGAACCGGATTCGGCGGGCGGGAAGGGGAATCGGGTCCTGGCGGGGGACTGGGGCGGTGTGCTCGGCGCAGGCGAGGTGATCGTGGGCGGGGTGGTGGGACCTTGCCGTTCCGGCTCCTGGGACGCCGGGCCCTGTTCGGGCGCTTGCTGATCCAGCAGGTCGCCCAGCAGTTCGGGGAACGGGATCGGGGGCAGGTTCGGATCGGGCCGCAGCGTCGGCGGGGTGCTGGGCACGAGGGATCCGGTGGGGTCCGGCGTGATCGCGTCCGGGGTGGTTGTCTGCGGTGTCGTCGGGCTTTCGGGGACGACTCCGGGCGCGGGGCCGACGGCCGTTGCGCCGGTCGGCGGCCGGGTGGCGTTCGGCTCGGCGAGGGTCGGTGTGGCCGTGGTCGTCGGGGTGGCGGGCAGGCGGGCGCTGCTGGTGGTGCCGGCCGGGGAGACCTCGTTGTCGGCGGTCGGCACGAGAGTCTTGATGCCGTAGCCGATGATCAGGCCCACCACCACGACGGCACACGCGAGCACGCCCGCCACCTTGGTGAACGTGCTCGCCGAGGACTCCGTGCCGATCTGACCGACCGGAGCCGCCGTCGGCTGCGCGGCGTCGGCGACGAGCGCCGCGCCCTTGGCGATCACGGCTTCCGGATCGTCCACGGTGATCACCGGGAGTTCGAGCTTGCGTCCCAGGGTGTGCGCCAGCGACGGGATGTTGGCGCCGCCGCCGACGAGGGCCACCGCCTCCGGCGCGCGCGCCGAGCGTGCGAAGGCCGCGGCGACGTAGGCCGCGGTGTCGGCGAGCAGGCCGCCGATGAGCACCTCGAAGTCGGCCCTGGTGAGCTTGAGCGGACGGCCCGCCACATGGTCGATCGTGACGGCGGGCGCCACCGACAGATGCTCTTTGGCGGCACGTCCGCGATTGATCAGCATGGCCCGGTTCGGACGGGTGCCGCGGCGGGCGAAGTGCAGGTCGACCAGGTGGTGGTAGATGAGTTCGTCGATGGCGGTGCCGCTGATCGCGTGGGTGCGCTGGGAGTGCAGCACGGTGTCGTCGGCCTGTTCGGCGACGGTCACGCTCATGCCGGTGGCGCCGAGGTCGACCAGGGCGATGGTGTCGTAGCGATCGGTCAGGCCGGTGTGGCGCAGGTAGATCAGCGCCGCCTTCGCCTCGGGGACGAGTTCGAGTTCCCGTCGCCTACCGATGGCCGAACGGATGACCTGGGCCTGCTCTTTGCTGCGGTAGGCGACCGCGACGCTGGTCGGCGGCTGCGCGGGCGCGGGCGTGGCGGTGTCGTGTTCGCCGGCGCGCCGGACACCGGTCGAACGGGTGGGCCATGCGGCATCGTGCCCGGGCGGGGTCACCGGAAGTTGGGTGGTCATCAGGTCGATCGAGGAGGCGACGAGATCACCGATGTCGGAATGAGCGGCGTCCGCCGAGACGACGCGGTAGTCGAAGCTCTTGGCGCCGTTGGCGGCGGTGGCGACCAACGCCGAGCAGACGACTTCGTTTCCGGCGGAGATGCCGAGGGACGTTCGCATGTTCACCTCCCTTCAACGGACGGGCGAGGGGCGCGGGACGATTGGAGCGGCGGGGACGGTGGGGCAGTGGTGCGCAACGCTTCGTGACGGTGCTCCGGCGTCTTCATGAGTTCCGCTTCATGAGTTCCGCGCCGTGAGTCCCGCACCGATGCGGGCAGCGCGGCCCGACGGCCGTGGTCCGGTCGTCGCCCATACTGTCACAATCCGTTATGCGAACGTTACAGTTTCGGCGAACCTATGGAAAGTCGGCGGAAGAATTGGCACCGCCCGGCCTTGAGCGCTGGCACTCTCATGTATAGAGTGCTAGTGACGCGGTTGCCCACCACGGCAACCGATGTCGAACGCAGTTGTGACTACTGAGCAGGGGTCCCGGCACCCGCGACGACGGGGCTATGCGCAGGGTCAACCACCGTGACCGAACCCGATGGTCCGGGACAACAGTCCCGGACGACGTATCCCCTGAAAGTGGAGGGCTCAACGTGGCGAGCGTGAACATCAAGCCGCTCGAGGACAAGATCCTCGTCCAGGCCAACGAGGCCGAGACGACGACTGCCTCCGGCCTGGTCATCCCGGACACGGCGAAGGAGAAGCCGCAGGAAGGCACCGTCGTCGCCGTCGGCCCCGGCCGCTGGGACGACGAGGGCGAAAAGCGCATCCCCCTGGATGTTCAGGAGGGCGACACCGTCATCTACAGCAAGTACGGCGGCACCGAGATCAAGTACCAGGGCGAGGAGTACCTGATCCTCTCCGCGCGCGACGTGCTGGCTGTCGTCAGCAAGTGATCGCGCTCGACGTGGTCCCCTCGGGCCCGCGTCACCCGGCCCCGTCCGGGATCGAGTCGTAGCGACGTGCCCCGGTTCCCCCGCAGCGGGGCCGGGGCACCGTCGTTCCAGCCCCCATTCAAGGAAAAGGACTCATGGCAAAGCAGATCGAGTTCGACGAAAAGGCTCGCCGGGCTCTCGAACGCGGCGTCGACAAGCTCGCCGACGCGGTCAAGGTCACCCTCGGCCCGCGCGGTCGTCACGTGGTGCTCGCCAAGGCGTTCGGCGGACCGACCGTCACCAACGACGGTGTGACCATCGCACGTGACATCGACCTCGAGGATCCCTTCGAGAATCTCGGCGCGCAGCTGGTCAAGAGCGTCGCCACCAAGACCAACGACGTCGCCGGTGACGGCACCACCACGGCCACCGTGCTGGCGCAGGCGCTGGTGCGCGGCGGCCTGAAGAACGTCGCCGCGGGCGCCAACCCCATCACCCTGGGTTCCGGCATCGCCAAGGCCACCGATGTGGTCTCCGAGGCACTGCTGGCCGCCGCCACCCCGGTCTCCGGCGAGCAGGCCATCGCCCAGGTCGCCACCGTGTCCTCGCGGGACGAGGAGATCGGCGAGATGGTCGGCAAGGCGCTGAACACTGTCGGCAAGGACGGCGTGGTCACGGTCGAGGAGTCCTCGACGATGCAGACCGAGCTGGTCGTCACCGAGGGCGTGCAGTTCGACAAGGGCTACCTCTCGCCCTACTTCGTCACCGACACCGACACCCAGCAGGCCGTCTACGAGGACGTCTTCGTCCTGCTGCATCGCGAGAAGATCAGCTCGCTGCCCGACCTGCTGCCGCTGCTGGAGAAGATCGCCGAGGCGGGCAAGCCGGTGCTGATCGTCGCCGAGGATGTCGAAGGCGAAGCGCTGTCGACCCTGGTGGTCAACTCCATCCGCAAGACCCTCAAGGCCGTCGCGGTCAAGGCGCCGTTCTTCGGTGACCGCCGCAAGGCGTTCCTCGACGACCTCGCCGTGGTCACCGCGGGCACCGTGATCAACCCGGATCTGGGCATCACGCTGCGCGAGGCGGGCCTGGATGTGCTCGGCCGGGCACGCCGAGTCGTCGTCACCAAGGACGAGACCACGATCATCGACGGTGCGGGCACCGCCGAGGACATCGCCGCCCGCTCCGCGCAGCTGCGCCGCGAGATCGAGGCGACGGATTCGGACTGGGATCGCGAGAAGCTCGAAGAACGCCTGGCCAAGCTGGCGGGTGGCGTCGCGGTGATCAAGGTCGGCGCGGCTACCGAGACCGCGCTCAAGGAGCGCAAGTACCGGGTCGAGGACGCGGTGAGCGCGGCCAAGGCCGCCGTCGACGAGGGCATCGTGCCCGGCGGCGGCACCGCCCTGGTGCAGGCGGCGACCAAGCTGGTCGAGCTGCGGGACTCGCTGTCCGGCGACGAGGCGGTGGGCGTCGAGGTCGTGCGCAAGGCGCTGCAGGCGCCGCTGTTCTGGATCGCCACCAATGCCGGTCTGGACGGCGCGGTCGTGGTCGCCAGAGTCGCCGAGGGCAAGGAAGGTTTCAACGCCGCGACCCTCACCTACGGTGACCTGCTCACCGACGGTGTCGTCGACCCGGTCAAGGTGACCCGTTCCGCCGTGGTGAACGCCGCCTCGGTGGCGCGCATGGTGCTCACCACCGAGAGCGCCATCGTCGACAAGCCCGCCGAGGAGGCCGACGATCACGGCCACCACGGGCACGCCCACTGATTCACCGATCAGGTCGTGAACCCACGGCGCCCCCGGTCGTTTCGACCGGGGGCGCCGTCGTGTGTGCCCTGAAGGACAGCCGAGACCTCCGCCGCGTGGCCGGGTAGCCGCAGACGCCGTGCGCGGACGCCCCTCGGCATCCGACTGGCGCAGGCGATTCCGACGGTCGCGCGCTCGCAGCAGGCTCGGGGCGAGCGCGGGCGTGCGAGACGGCTGAGGGAAATCCGCGACTGCGGAGAAAAGGACGTCGGGAAGAAGTTTCGAGGAGAAAGGTCCCGGCGGAATGAGATGTCAGGAGAGGGAATTCGAGGACGATGTCCGTCGAAGGGCCTCAGTCCGCGGTCGGAGAGTCATCGGCGGCGACGGCCGCGAGAAGGCGCGCCCGCAAGCCGGGCGGAGGGGCGGTGGCGGTCACCTCCGCCAGCGCGGCCAGGGCGTCCTGGGCGCGTAGCACTTCGGCGCGGAATCCCGCTCTGTCGGCGGGATCCTCGTCATCGAGCGCTTCGTGCAAGGCGTGCTGGTCTTCGTCGTCGATCGATCCGAGCGCGACGGCGTGCGCGAGATCGATCCGGGCTTCGGTCAACTCACGTCACCCCCAAACTTTTCTTCAGTCGTGTCAAACCATCCCTGATCCGGGATTTCACGGTCGGCAGCCCGACCCCGAGGTGCGCGGCGACCTCGGCGTAGGTGCGCCCACCGTAGTAGGCCAGCGAGATGGCCTCGCGCTGGGTCTCGGTGAGATCGGCGAGCCCGGCGAGGACGGCGCGCTGTTCGGATCTGCGCTCGACTTCCTCCACCACCTCGTCGAACTCGTTGTCGCCCACCCGCGCCCCGTAGGTGGCTTCCCGCAGGGTGTGGGCCTGTTCGGCGCGGACGCGGTCGACCGCGCGGCGATGGGCGAGTGTCATCAACCAGGTCATGGCGGAGCCGCGAGTGGAATCGAAATTCCCTGCGTTGCGCCATATCTGGAGGTAGACCTCCTGGGTGGTCTCCTCCGCGTACCCGGGATCTTGGAGCACCCGGAGCACCAGACCGAACACGCGTGAGCTCGTTCGGTCGTACAGTTCTGCGAAAGCGTTCTGGTCGCCCTGGCCGCATCGGCGCAACAGCGCGGCTAGTTCGAGGCTTTCGGCTACGCGTGCCGACACCGCAGACTCCACATCTGGTGGGGTGGCTTCTCTTCGGATCGAGTCGCCCTCTGCGGCCGACGGCCGCGTCGTCACAACGCTCCATTCTGTGTCATCAGTCACTACGTTAGCGCGAAGCTATCGCCGGCGCACCCTGTGGGGTGCCGGAACCGTCGGTGGCTCAGCAATTTTGCGGCTATGTTGTGGCAACTCGCGACACGCCGGGCGTGATGCGAGCCGGCGGCCCGGGGGACGCCCATAGTTGTCGGAAACATGGCCCGAGGCCTCGTGCGTCTCGCCCCAGCCTGTCCGGCCCGTCCCGCCCTCGGCCGTGTGGGCTCCGGAGCGTGTGGGTTCGGGAATGCCTCGCTGGAACGAATGCGGGCCCGACCCGGTGTCGGGTCGGTTTCCGCAAGGCATTCGGCGCAGGTGTGGGCAGTGGATGGGTCGCGGTCTGTCAGACGGCCATGCGGCGACGATTGCGCCGGGCGTGCAATTCGCGTTCGGTCTCGGACATACCACCCCAGATGCCGTAGGGCTCACTCACCTTGAGTGCGTGGCTGCGGCACTGCATCAGCACCGGGCAGGCGCGGCAGATCTCCTTGGCGCGCATCTCGCGTGCGGTGCGAGCCCGGCCGCGTTCGCCGTCGGGGTGGAAGAAGACCGCCGAGTCCACGCCGCGGCAGGAACCGCGCATCTGCCAGTCCCAGACGTCGGCGTTCGGTCCGGGGAGGTGGGTCGGCATGGGCATGGTGAACTCCTTGTGATGCGAGCTCGTCAGCGTCGTCGAGCAGTTGTTTTCTGCACAGTCATCGGGTACGGCCCGATCGGCCGTGGCCGTGGGTCTCGCCCCGCCGGGAGGTCGCTGCAATTTCGCGCGGCGCCCGTCGTGGCGATGAGCTACGTTAGGGCCAGCCGTGAATTTCCGTCAATAGTTCGACGCGCCGGCTTTCCGAATAGGAGAAGGTGAAATTTAACCTCCGCACTGTTTACATTCATCCTTCAGTCCGGTAGTACTGGACGGTTGCCCGATAGAACGCCAGTGTGCGATCGCAATGTGATCCCGCGCGTAATCCCTGGTAGGTCATCATTTTCGGGGGCAGATATGAGTTGGTCGGGCTCGAGGTCGGTTCGAGGGCCGGTGTGCTGGAGATCGCCGAAAGCAGGTTGGGCGGTATGTTTCCAGATGGCGTGAACGGGGCGCGCAGGTAAATTGCGGGAAACGGATGTGAATTCGCGGCGGCGTTGGTCGCACTACTCCTCCGGGAGATTTACCGGATAGAAACATGGCGCCCGAGTGGAAATGCTGACTGTTTGCCGAAGGGGTCACGCCGGTTCCGGTCACGGTGGGGGTCCGGCGTGGCGCGGGTTACGCTGCGGCTCGTGTTCGTACCAGTTCCGCTAGCGGATGCTCGATTCGAAATCCTCGTCGACGCGGCGTTCGGGGCCCGTCCGGCCGAGGCCGCTGTCGGGTTGCCGGCCACCACGGACCCCTTCGCGACCTGGCTGCGAGCCGTCGCGCTCGGTGGTCAGGGCCGATACGCGGCGGCCAGGGCGGAACTGACGCGGGTGTTGCGGAGACCTCTCGATCCAGTGTCGTCGTCACTGGCCGCGAGCACGACAGGATCACTGCTGCGTCAACTGGGTTGGCACGCCGCCGCTTCCGGCTGGGACGGCAGGGCCGCCGCGCTGGTGCTGCCCGGGCTCGTCGCCGCGGACCCCGAGTCCGGCGCAGTGATGCCGGACCGGGTGGACGCCGCGTGCGACGCGCTCACCGGCCTGGCCGCCGACGCGCTCGGCCTGGGCCGGCTGGATCTGGCGGCCCGGCTGCTGGAAAGGGCCTGGGCACTGCTCGGCGACGACGAGAGCGTCCGGGTGCGGGCCCGAATCCGCCTGTGCTGGGTCCGCGCCGAGACCGCGCTGGCGGGCGGCGACGCCGTCCGGGCGCTCCCGCACGCCGAAGCCGGGCTGCGACTGGCCGATACGACACCCTCGGTCCGGCATCGGATCAAGTCCGCGCTGCTCGTCGCCGCGGCCACCGCGGCCGCGGGAGACCTCGACCGAGCCGCGGAACTCGCCGCGGCGACCGGCGAGCGTGCCGCCGAGCACGGGCTGCTGCCGCTGCGGTGGGCGAGCGCCATGCTCGGATCCGGTGTGGCGGCGACGCCCGAGGGGCGGACTTACGCGACAGCCGAGGCGAATTCGTGCGAGCAGATGATCTTTCATCTGGGCGGACGGTTCCGACCGGCCGGGACGTGCTGAAAGTCACTTCCGAGGCCGAGTTGGTTCCGGCCGCGGGTGACCACAATGCTGGGGGCAGGGGGTGGTGTCGCTATTGTTGGTTGCGTTCCGCCGGTTCGGCGGAAGCACCGGTCGCTCGCAGACCGTGCCACTCGTAACGCCAGGAATATCTCTGACGATGACGCATACGGGCGAAGAGTTGGACCTCGCCGTCACTGCCGCCGCGCAGGGCGACAGGGCCGCTCTAGCTCGGGTACTGGGGCTGGTCCGTCCGCTCGTTGTCCGTTACTGCCGCGCGCGTATCGGTGCGGCCGAACGCGGTCAGCTCTCAGCGGACGACGTCGCGCAGGAGGTATGTCTGGCTGTGATGACGGCCTTGCCCAGGTATCAGGACCAGGGCAGGCCCTTCATGGCCTTCGTCTACGGAATCGCTTCGCACAAGGTCGCCGACGCCCATCGCAACGCCGCCCGTAACAAGGCGGAGGCAATGGCCGAAGTACCAGATGTCATATCCACCGACCACGGCCCGGAACAACGAGCTCTCGAATCGGAGACGAGCAGGCAGATGAATCGTCTGCTCGCGACTCTGCCCGAAAAGCATCGGGAGATCTTGGTCCTGCGCCTGGTCATGGGTTTGTCAGCGGAAGAAACCGCAGCCGCCGTGGGCAGTACGGCGGGGGCGATACGGGTTGCCCAGCACAGGGCACTCGCAAAACTGAAAGCACAAGTGGCGAGGGCAGGTGAAATGTATGGCTAGGGATGGCGAGCGCGGTCGAGGCGACTGGAAGGCGCGGCGCGGATCGCGGAACAGCGGTCCCTACGCCGGGGGTGCTGGTGATGCCGGACCGGTGGACATCGCGGCGGTGCGCCGCGATGATGCGCTGATCGACGCCATCGTGAGTGGTGGTCCGGTGCAGACCGACAGCGCGGAGGAATTCCAGCTCGCCGCGCTCCTCGCGGACTGGCGGAGCGAGCTGATCGAGCCGCCGATGCCGAGCACACCCGATCTGGACGCGGTCGTCGCCGCGGTCAACCAGGAGATCGGGGCTCGGAAGGTCCGTGTCGGCGCCCAGGCGCGTGGGAAGCTTCGACTGCTGTACCCCATCACGGGAGCGGCCGCCGCTCTCGCACTGATCATCGGCGGCACCACCGCGTTCTCCTACAGCGCGGAGCCGGGCGATCCGCTGTGGCGGGTCAAGGAGGTCGTGTTCAGCGAGCAGGCTCAGACCACCGTCGTCCAGCGCGCCGACAGCGAGCTGTCGCAGGCGGAACAGGCGCTCGAACAAGGCAACTACAGCCAAGCCGCCGCCCTGCTGGAACGTGCGCAGACCAATGTGGGCCAGGTCAGCGACAACGGTAAGAAGCAGGAGCTCGAACGCGCGTGGCAGCTGCTGCTGACCGACCTGCGCGAGAAATCTCCGGAGCTGGCGACGCAGCTGGAGCAGACGGTGCAGCCGTCCACTGTGCCGCGACCCGGGACCACCGTCACCGTGGACCCGACCACCGGCAACACCGTGACGATGCTGCCCCCGAACCAAGGCACCACCGATCCCACGGATCCGGAGAACCCGACGCAGGCGGGTGAGCCCTCGGGCACGCCGGATGCGACCACCGATCCGGGCGCACCGCCCACGCAGCCGTCGGATGAGCCGCCGACCGCGAACCCGCCGACCACGAACCCGCCGACCACGAACGCGCCGGCGACACAGCTTCCGCCGACCACGGCACCGAGCAACGGCGGTGGCCTGCCGTCGGGCATCATCCCGACCCTGCCCTCCGGCGGCCTCCAGCTGCCGACGGAGCTGTTGCCGCCCGACGTGCTCTCACCGGAGCCGACAACCTGACCGATCCCTGTCATGAGCTCGCGAGAACCGACCGCCTGCCGAGGTGGTCGGTTCTCGTCTGTTGTGCGGGGACGGGCGGTGTGCGGACTCCTGAGTAGACAATTCCGCCTGAGCAGATCCGCGAACGAGCGCACAGCACCGAGCCGGGAGGGAGCCCGGCCGAATCACCCCGCCGCGGCGGGGCCGGGGAATTCAGCTGTCGAATCCGTCGAAACCGTCGCCGTGGAACGCCTCGTTCATCGACGCGTCCGCGTAGCCGCGACAGTAATCCCACGTGACGTAGGCCTCGGGGGTCGGATCATAGGCGGGTTCATGGGGGCGCACCGTGCCGTCCACCAGCAATTGCAGCAGATTGGCGCGCAGCATGTCCCAGTCGTGGTAGTGATCTTGTCTGCAGTCCTCGCAGCTGACCACGAGTCCGCGGATGCCGCGGTGGGCCAGTAACGCTTCGTAGACCGCGAGGTCGGCGAGATCCTCCTCGACCGCAAGGCGCTCGTGGGGATCCAGCGGCTCGCCGGGCTCGATGGCATCGAGCGCGGCGGACGGGTCGGAGGGGTCTCCGGCGAATGGATCCGGCGGCAAGCCAGGTGGTAGATGGTCACGCACACACCCACGGTACGCAGAACAGGGTGGTCTGCGCCAGCGCTGCCGCGTGCCAGTTTCGTGGGCAGGCTCGGTCCGGACCCGGTTCGCTGTACAGATACCATGATGGACAGGCGCTGGAGAAGTACCCGACTCGCTGATCCCGCTGCCACCGTCCATCCCATCAGTTGTGCGCGACGCCGCTCCTCGGCGCCTGCCGCTGTTCGACGTCCAGGAGGGGTCGATCCGAATGAGTAATCCCGTACCGGGCGAACGAATCGCAGTCCGCCCCCCTACGGGTGGCGACGATCCGAACAAGATCGCCATGCTCGGGCTCACGTTCGACGACGTGCTGTTGCTGCCCGCCGCTTCGGACCTGATTCCCAGCTCTGTCGAGACCTCCAGCAACCTCACCAGGGAGATCCGGCTGCGGACGCCGCTGGTGAGTTCGGCCATGGATACCGTCACCGAGGCCAGGATGGCCATCGCCATGGCGCGCGCGGGCGGCATGGGTGTGCTGCACCGCAATCTCGCCACGGCCGATCAGGCCGCCCAGGTGGAGACCGTGAAGCGCTCCGAGGCGGGCATGGTGACCGATCCGGTGACCTGTCGCCCGACCGACACCCTCGCCGACGTGGACGCCATGTGCGCGCGGTTCCGCATCTCCGGCCTGCCGGTGGTCGACGAGACAGGCGCGCTGGTGGGCATCATCACCAACCGCGACATGCGTTTCGAGGTCGACCAGAACCGCCGGGTCGCCGACGTGATGACCAAGGCTCCGCTGATCACCGCCCAGGAGGGGGTGACCGCCGAGGCCGCGCTCGGTCTGCTGCGCCGCCACAAGGTGGAGAAGCTGCCGATCGTCGACGGCAACGGCAGGCTGCGCGGCCTGATCACCGTCAAGGACTTCGTCAAGACCGATCAGTACCCGAACGCCACCAAGGACCGCGACGGCAGGCTGCTGGTCGGCGCCGCGGTCGGCGTCGGCGAGGACGCCTGGTCGCGGGCGATGACGCTGGCCGACGCCGGCGTGGACGTGCTGGTCGTGGACACCGCGCACGGTCACCAGTCGCAGGTGCTGCAGATGGTCGCCAAGGTCAAGGCCGAGGTCGGCGATCGCATCCAGGTCGTCGGCGGAAATGTCGCCACCAGGCAGGGCGCCGCCGCGCTCGTCGAGGCGGGCGCGGACGCGATCAAGGTCGGTGTGGGCCCCGGCTCGATCTGCACCACCCGTGTCGTCGCCGGTGTCGGCGCGCCGCAGATCACCGCGATTCTGGAGGCCGTCTCGGTCTGCAAGCCCGCGGGCGTGCCGGTGATCGCCGACGGCGGCATCCAGTTCTCCGGCGACATCGCCAAGGCCATCGCGGCGGGCGCGTCGACGGTGATGCTGGGCTCGCTGCTGGCGGGTACCGCCGAATCGCCGGGCGAGCTCATCCTCGTCGGCGGCAAGCAGTTCAAGAGCTACCGCGGCATGGGCTCGCTGGGCGCCATGCAGGGACGCGGCCAGGCCAAGTCCTTCTCCAAGGACCGCTACTTCCAGGACGATGTGCTGGCCGAGGACAAGCTGGTGCCCGAGGGCATCGAGGGTCGGGTGCCCTTCCGTGGGCCGGTCAGCCAGGTGATCCACCAGCTCGTCGGCGGTCTGCGGGCGGCGATGGGGTACACCGGCTCGCAGTCGATCGCTCATCTGCAGGAGGCGCAGTTCGTGCAGATCACCGCGGCCGGCCTGAAGGAGAGTCATCCGCACGACGTCACCATGACGGTGGAGGCCCCGAACTACACGGGCCGCCAGTAGCGCTCGCATCGACGGCCGGAACCCGCCCGACACCGGGGTCCGGCCGTCACTGCTGTCCGCGATAGTCTCTCCACCGGCGCGAGACTGCGAGAACCATCACGCTCGCGACACCCCGCGTTCGGCGGGGAGTCGAGCGAAGCACCGTTCGCGAGGATTCGGGGGCCGCGAACACGCCGAACTGCGACGGCACTCGGTCGGGCAGCGGCACTTCCGATACCGAAAGGACAAGCACGTGCGCGACATGGTCGAGATCGGCATGGGCCGGACGGCCCGGCGTACCTACGAACTGGACGATGTGGACATCGTTCCTTCGCGGCGGACCCGTTCGTCGAAGCAGGTCTCGCTGGGCTGGCAGCTCGATGCCTACCGGTTCGAGATCCCGCTGGTGACGCACCCGACCGACGCGCTGGTGTCCCCGAAGCTCGCGGTGGAGCTGGGCAGGCTCGGCGGGCTCGGCGTCATCAACGGCGAGGGCCTGTGGGCCAGGCACGCCGATGTCGAGGCCAAGATCGAGCAGCTGATCGATCTCGCCGAGCAGGGTCGCTATGAGCACGCGGTGGCGTTCCTGCAGGAATTGCACGCCGCGCCGCTGCAGCCGGATCTGCTGGCCGCCGCGGTGGCCGAGGTGCGCGCCGCCGGGGTGACCGTCGCGGTGCGCGTGAGCCCGCAGAACGCTCGCGCGTTCACCCCCGGCCTGGTACAGGCCGGTATCGATCTGCTGGTGGTGCACGGCACGATCATCTCCGCCGAGCACGTCGGCGACGGCGAGCCGCTGAACCTCAAGACTTTCATCGCCGAGCTGGACGTGCCGGTGGTGGCAGGCGGCGTCAGCGATCACCGCACCGCGCTGCACCTGATGCGCACCGGCGCGGCGGGCGTGATCGTGGGCTACGGCTCCTTCCCCGGCGCCACGACCACCGGTGAGGTGCTCGGCATCGGGGTGCCGATGGCCACCGCGATCGCCGACGCGGCGGCCGCGCGGCGCGACTACCTGGACGAGACCGGCGGGCGCTATGTGCATGTCATCGCCGACGGCGATATCGCGACATCGGGCCATCTGGCGAAGGCCATCGCCTGCGGTGCGGACGCGGCGATGCTCGGCGTGCCGCTCGCCGTGGCCGCCGAGGCGCCCGGCCGGGGCTGGTACTGGCCTTCGGCCGCCGCGCATCCCTCGGTGCCGCGCGGTTCGCTGCTGCAGGTCGAGGTCGGGGACGCGGACCTGCATGCCCTGACCGCGGCAGCCGGGGAGGACGACCTGGACTACCTCGAGGAGATGGGGCACAGGGAGCGGCCGAGTCTGGAGCGGGTGCTGTTCGGGCCGTCCGACGATCCGTTCGGTTCGCTCAACCTGGTCGGCGGCCTGCGCCGTTCGATGGCCAAGGCGGGCTACTCCGATCTCAAGGAGTTCCAGAAGGTCGGCTTGAGCGTGCGTGCCTGACCTCGCACGCACCGGGATGCCCCTGCGTTTCGGCGCCGGGCGCCTCACTAGACTGTGCCGGTGGCAGAATCCCAGAGACCGGTCCTCGTCATCGACTTCGGCGCCCAGTACGCCCAGCTGATCGCCCGCCGGGTTCGTGAGGCGAGCGTCTACTCCGAGGTGGTCCCGCACACCGTCACGGTGGAGGAGATCACGGAGCGCAAGCCGCTGGCGGTGATCCTCTCGGGTGGTCCGTCGAGCGTGTACGCCGAGGGCGCGCCGCAGCTGGATCCGCGGCTGTTCGATCTCGGTCTGCCGGTTTTCGGCATCTGCTACGGCTTCCAGGCGATGGCGCAGGCGCTCGGCGGTACCGTCACCCACACCGGCACCCGTGAGTACGGCCGCACCGAGCTCAATATCGACGGCGGCCTGCTGCACGGCGGTCTGCCCACGATCCAGCCGGTGTGGATGAGCCACGGCGACGCGGTCACCGACGCGCCGGAAGGTTTCGAGGTCACCGGCACGACGGCCGGCGCCCCGGTCGCCGCCTTCGAGGACAGGGCGCGCAGGCTCGCCGGTGTGCAATACCACCCCGAGGTGCTGCACTCCCCGCACGGCCAGCAGGTGCTCAGCCGCTTCCTGCACGAACTGGCGGGCATTCCGGCGTCTTGGACTCCCGCGAGCATCGCGGAGAGCCTGATCGAGCAGGTCCGTGAGCAGATCGGCGACGGTCACGCCATCTGTGGCCTGTCCGGCGGCGTAGACAGCGCGGTCGCCGCGGCGCTCGTGCAGCGCGCCATCGGAGACCGGCTGACCTGTGTATTCGTCGATCACGGCCTGTTGCGGGCCGGGGAGCGCGAGCAGGTGCAGCAGGATTTCGTCGCCTCGACCGGTGCCAAGCTGGTGACCGTCGACGCGGTGGACAAGTTCCTGGGTGAACTGTCGGGCGTGACCGACCCCGAGCAGAAGCGCAAGATCATCGGCCGGGAGTTCATCCGCTCCTTCGAGGACGCGGTCCGCGAGGTCGTCACCGAACAGGGCGAGGCCGACGGCGCGCTGCCGACGGTGGAGTTCCTGGTGCAGGGCACGCTCTACCCGGATGTGGTGGAGTCCGGCGGCGGCTCGGGCACCGCGAACATCAAGTCGCACCACAATGTCGGCGGCCTGCCGGAGGATCTCGAGTTCGACCTGGTCGAGCCGCTGCGCCTGCTGTTCAAGGACGAGGTGCGCGCGGTCGGTCGTGAACTGGGGCTGCCCGAGGAGATCGTGGCCCGGCAGCCGTTCCCCGGCCCCGGCCTGGCGATCCGCATCATCGGCGAGGTGAATGCCGAACGGCTGGAGACGCTGCGTCAGGCCGACGCGATCGCTCGCGAGGAGCTGACCACGGCGGGGTTGGACCGGCAGATCTGGCAGTGCCCGGTGGTGCTGCTCGCCGATGTGCGCAGTGTCGGCGTGCAGGGCGACGGCCGAACCTACGGCCATCCCATCGTGTTGCGCCCGGTCTCCAGTGAGGACGCCATGACGGCGGACTGGACCCGGCTGCCCTACGAGGTGCTCGAACGGATCTCGACCCGGATCACCAACGAGGTAGCCGAGGTCAACCGGGTCGTGCTGGACGTGACCAGCAAGCCGCCGGGCACCATCGAGTGGGAGTGACGGCGCCCGGCGGCTCGGAGATCTAGGACTTGCGGAGATCTAGGACTTGCGACGGGGTGCGATCACCAGCAGCAGGCCGATGACGATGGCGCCGATCACCAGCACCCAGCCGAGCGAGACGGCGCCGCCGATGGTGGCGGCGCCGCCCGCCAGGCCCCAGATACTGATGATCAGTGCCACGAATCCGGTGATCAGCAGGGAGGCCGAGACTCCGCCGCGGCGCGCGTTTCCGGTCGTCTTGTGCTCGCTGTGCTCAGTCACGGTGCACCTCCACATTTCCCATCTGGACGTCGATGTTCAGGTCGAGAACCGGCGCGCCCGGCGTGTTCGGGCCGGAAATGCCTGACGGACATTGCATCTCGCCGATCGAGACGTCACAGTCGGTGCGCAGGGTCATATCGGCGGGCACCAGGATGCGCACCTCGCCCATCCGGACATCGATGTCGACGGTCCGGTCCTCGGTGAGCCGCACCGAGCGCAGGTCGAGCGTGGCGTCGCCCATCGTGAGCTGGTAGCTCGACTCCAGGTCGGCGACCGACGCGGGTGCCCATGCGCGGTTGCCCACGGTGGTGCTGTCGATGTCGATCGGGCCGATCATCGAGGCGAGCAGGACGAAACCGGCCAGGGGAGCGGTCACCACGAGCAGGCCGTGGCCGCGCCGCAGGAACGCGCCTGCCACCAGACCCAGTCCGATCACGGCCAGTGCGACGGCGGCGATCCGGCCCGGGGTCATCCAGTCCACGCCCGCCGCGGCGAGCGCGCCCGCACCGGCGGCGGCCAGGATGGCCAGGCCGAGCACCACCGGGGTGAACCGGGAACGCGGTCGGTCCGGCGTGACGGCGGCGACCGTGCGCGCCGGTGTGGGATCCGGCAGATCCCACGCCAGCGGAGCGACGCCCAGCGGGTCCCAGGCAGGCGGGACCGCAGTGTTGAGGCCGGGCAGTCCGGTCGGCAGGGAGGCGGTAGGTGAACCGCCCTCGGTGGCGGACGGTTTCCGGAGATTCGGTCCGCTGCCGCTCGCCGTGGCCGGGCCTGCCGGTTCCGGGATGTCGTTCGCCTGGTCCGCGGTGCTGTCCGGCTCGGCGGGTTTCTCCAGGTTCGGGCCGGTGGCGGGGATCGACGGTGATGGTGCCGAGGGGGAGTCCGGTGTGAGCGGTTCCGGGGCCTCGGCGTTCGGGGCTTCGGGGTCCGCGGGGGCGGATGCGGCGGGATCGGAGGCGGTCACGTCGGTCCTCGGGTCGGGCTCGTAGTAATCCGGCAGCTTCGTATAGGGCGAGTACATCGGCGCCGTCGTGGACTGCGCGGCCTGTGCGGGAGCCGACGACCCGAACGGCGAGTAGTAGGCGCCGGGGGGGCGCGACGCAGCGGGCGGGAACGCCGTCCCCGGGTAACCGGTCGCCGTCGTGGGAACGTCGTCGGCATTCCACGGACTGGTGCCCGGTGGTGGCTGCGGGCATCGCATGAACAGCATCCACCAGCCCGCCAGCATCAGCGCGAGGCTGATCATCCCGGACCCGGCCATCTCGACCCCGATGGGCCCGACCGTGGTGACCGCGATGGCGAGCGCGACCATGAGCACGATCGTCTTGGTCTGCGACCGGCCGGGCTGCTCGCCGTACTGCTTGCGGCCGAACAGCGATTCGGCCGGCGAGAGCGGCTCGCCCTCCTCGGCAAGCAGCAACCAGGCCAGCAGGTACAGCACGATGCCCGCGCCGCCGAACATGCTCGAGACCACGAACGCGACCCGGATCAGCACCGGGTCGACGTTGTAGCGCCGGCCGAAACCCGCGGCGACGCCCGCGATCGGACCGTGCCGCGGAAGCCGCAGCGGCCGCGTCCGCCATATCTGCTGGAGCTGATCCCCGACGCTCGTTCTGGTCATGTTCTCCATGGTGAGCGCGGCTGCGGCCGATTACATCGGGGGTAACCCTGAAAATCCACCGGACTCGCCGAGCCCGGCCGACCGGGGGCCCGGCCGCCGGATCACATGGTGAACGGGTCTCCCAGGACGGCTCCCGCCGCGGTGACCTCGGCCGTGTCGACGGTGATCAGCGCGTACGGCTGGACGGTGAGCGGCCCTCCACAGTTCTCCACGTGGATGTGGAGGTCCCGGCTGAAGACATAGCCGTCCGAGCCCGCGGTGAGCGCGTGCTCGCCCGCGGAAACGTCGGTGACCTTGCCCGGTTCCAGCGTCAGGTCGACGCCCAGCCCGGCACCGAGGCTCGGCCCGACACCGAGGTCGAGGTTCGGTACCAGTGACTCCACGCCCAGTGACAGTCCGGCACGCAGATCGGCGTTCATGTCGATTCCCGCCCGCAGGTCCAGCTCGGCGGTCAGGTCGACAGCGCATGCGACCAGGTAGCCTGCCTTCAGCAGGCCTGTGCCCGCGCTGACCCGCCCGTAGAAGGTGTTGTCGACGAAGACGTCGCGATTGGTCGGCATCAGGTTGAGCGCCGCGGCCGGGCGCACCTGGTGATCGCGGTGGCCGACGGTGAACTGCGTGCCCTCGGGTGCGGTGTAGGTGCGCTCGTGCGGCGGTAGTTGCGTCGCGTTCGCCGCGGGCGTCGCCGCGAGGACACAGCCGGTGATCAGCGCGGAGACGAGCGCGATCGTCTTTGCATACATGTGATTCCCCCTCGATTCCACCCCGCCCCACGCGAGGTGCGCCCCGGTCCCATCCGGGTCGAATACGATCTTTCCTCGGCCGGCTGAAAGAAAGCTTGGAAAGAGTTTGCCGACAGTGGGTTTCGAGCCGGGCGCAGCGGCGCGTCCATCGCGGGCGGGCGCGCGCAGACGCGGTGACCTGCGCGGACATCGGCCGGGTAGGGGGAAGATCAGGGAGAATCCCGATGCTCGGCGTCGGGTCGGCGTGCCAGTATCGAAGCTATGTACCCGACCGGTCCCCTGTTCGAGGCCGCCCGCGGCGCAGGACCCGCCTGGGGGGATTCGGCGGGGCCCGCGCGCGGCTACGGGCCCACGCCGGTGCTCGACGTGGGCAATCCGCCGGTGCGCCTGGTCCGGCGTTCGGGTGGGCGGATCGTCGGCGGTGTGGCCGGTGGTCTGGCCGACCACCTCGGGCTGGACGTGTTCACCGTCCGGATGGTGTTCGTCCTGCTGTCCGCGCTGGCCGGTGCGGGCATCGTCGCCTACGGCATGTTGTGGGTCTTCACCCCCGGCGGCTACGACTCGGAGGAGCCCTCGGCCACCGAGCGCAGGCAGGCGATCGGCCTGGCGATGCTCGGGATCGGCTTGGCCGTCGCGATCTCCTGGCTGATGAACGCCACAGTGGCCGCGAAGGTGATCGCGCCGGTCGTGGTCGTCGCGGTCGGCGCGGCGCTGGTGTGGCGGGAATACGACACCGACGGACCGCGCTCGCTGTTCGGCCTGCCCGCCCGGCCGACGGTGATCACCTGGGCGCGCATCGTCGCCGGTACGACCCTGGTGGTGCTCGGTCTCGGTGTGCTGGTGCTGGCCCGCATCGACCTGAGCTCGCTGGGGTCGGCGCTGATCGCGGTGGTGGTCACGCTGGTCGGCGGCGGGCTGCTGACCGTGCCGCTGTGGCTGCGGATGGCCAGGGCGCTCGACGCCGAGCGCGCCGCCAGGATTCGCAACGAAGAACGCGAGGAGATCGCCTCACACCTGCACGATTCGGTGCTGCAGACGCTGGCGCTGATCCAGCGCCAGGCCGAGGATCCGCACGAGGTGGTGCGGCTGGCGCGCAGCCAGGAACGGGAGTTGCGGCGCTGGCTGTTCGAGGACGCCGCGCCCGCGCATTCCAGTCTCGCCGCGGCCCTGCGCACCATCGCCGGCGAGGTGGAGGACCAGCACGGGGTGAAGGTCACGCCGGTCACTGTCGGCGACGTCACGATGGATGTCGCCGATTCGGGATCCGGCCTGCCCAAGGAGCACTTCACCGCGCTGCTCGGCGCGGCCAGGGAGGCGATGGTCAATGCCGCCAAACACGCCGGTGTGCCGACGGTCGACCTGTTCGCCGAAGTGGAGCCGCATCAGGTGAGCGTGTTCGTGCGCGATCGCGGCGACGGCTTCGACCCGGCCGCGGTGTCCGCGGATCGGCAGGGACTGGCCAAGTCCATCCGGGGGCGCATCGAGCGCAGGGGCGGCCGGGTGGAGATCCTGTCCACGCCGGGGCGCGGCACCGAGGTCCGCATCTTCATGCCCCGCAGCGACACCGGTGAAGCCGGGCCCGAGGCCGATGTCGGTGACGCACTCGAGCCGGACGCGTTCCAGCCGGACGTCACCGGCCCCTCGCCCACGACATGCCCCCCGCCTGCACCCGATCCGGCATCGGATCGGTCGGCGGGAGCGGGCTCCTCGTCCGCGGCCGGTTCGGCATCGCCGCGTGGCTCCACGTCTGCGCACGAGTTCGCGTCGGATTCGGGATTCGCCTCGGGAGCCGGGCACTAGCCGAATGTGGTACCGATGGTGTGCGGCCGGAGTGAATCCGGGGCAAGCGGACAGGTGAGGAGAACGAACAGGTGGCCGTGCGGGTCTTTCTCGTCGACGATCACGCGGTGTTCCGATCGGGGGTACGGGCGGAACTGAGCCGGGAGGCCGATCTGGAGGTGGTCGGTGAGGCGGGCGGGGTGGCCGACGCGATCGCCGGGATCGCGGGCACCCGCCCCGATGTGGTGCTGCTGGACGTGCACATGCCCGACGGCGGCGGGGTGGCGGTGCTCTCGGGCATCGAGGAGGGCCCGGTGTGCCTGGCGCTGAGTGTGTCCGATGCCGCCGAAGATGTGATCGCGGTGATCCGCGCGGGTGCTCGCGGCTATGTCACCAAGACGATCTCCGGTGCGGAGTTGGCCGACGGCATCCGCCGGGTGGC
Organism: Nocardia higoensis; assembly: GCF_015477835.1. NCBI lineage: Bacteria > Bacillati > Actinomycetota > Actinomycetes > Mycobacteriales > Nocardiaceae > Nocardia > Nocardia higoensis. Next base: position 698,093 of record NZ_JADLQN010000002.1, read on the forward strand.
CGGCGGCGATGCGGTGTTCAGTCCGCGGCTGGCCGGTTTCGTGCTGGATTCCTTCACCGGTCGTTCGCCGGTGCCCGAGCCGCCGCTGGACCCGGAACTGGATTCGCTGACGCCGAGGGAACTCGAGGTGCTGCGCCTGCTGGCGCGCGGCTACACCTACCGTGAGATCGCCGAGACACTGTTCATCTCGGTGAAGACCGTCGAGACGCACGCCTCCAATGTGCTGCGTAAGACCCAGCAGTCCAATCGCAACGCGCTGACCCGCTGGGCACACCGCCGTCGCATCGACTGAGGCGGGCTCGTGGGCGGGTCCTCACATGGCGATGACGATGACGCCGATGATGATGATCAGCCCGATGAGCAGGCCGATGGTGACCGCCAGGGCGGCATTGGCCTGCTTGGGCGCGCCCGCCCGCCCGTGCTGGACCCGGGGTGCGGTCGCGCCGCGATGCGGGCGCGGCAGCGGTGCCGCATGCGGGCTGCGCAGGCCGACGGAGCCGTTGCGGGTGGCCCAGGGCGGAATGGTGCCGTCCTCGGTGCGCACCGGGGCGCCGATGATGTAAGAGGCGGTGCCGGGGCCGAACGCGGCGGCGAGGATCTCGTCGCGCGCCTGCGCCATCGTCGGCCTGCGCTGCGGGGCCGGTTCCAGCATGTGCAGCAGCGCGGCGGTGAGCTCGCCGGTGCGCTGCGGCGGGATGATCTGGGCCATGGCGGCCCGATGCACCAGCACGTCGCTGTCGTCGTCCATGCCGAAGGGTGGCTGCCCCTCGATGGCGGTGTAGAGGGTGGCGCCGAGGGAGAACACATCGCTGGCGGTGGTGGGCTGCGCGCCGCGGGCCACCTCGGGCGGCAGGTAGGCGGGGGTGCCGGTGATGACGCCGTCCGGCTCGTCGGCGGCGTCGCCCGCCCCACGTGAGATACCGAAGTCGCTGAGTTTGGCGTAGCCGACGCGCGGACCGCGATCGGCGACGAGAATGTTGCCCGGCTTGATGTCGCGATGCACGATGCCCACCGCGTGCGCCGCGGCCAGCGCGTCGGCGACCTGCGCGCCGATCTGGGCGACCTCGAGCACCGGCAGCGTGTCGACCAGGCCGAGGGCCCGCGCCACGCTGCGCGAGGGTAAGTGCTCCATTACCAGCCAGGGTTCGCCTGCTTCGAGGACCACGTCGTAGACGGCGATGGCGTGCTCGTGGGAGAGCTTGGCCGCGACCCGGCCCTCGTGCACGATCTGCTCGCGGATACGGGCGGCTTCGGCCTCCGGCAGGCCCGCGGTGGTGAGCACCTGCTTGATCGCGACCTCCCGGTCGAGCAGACGATCGTGGGCCAGCCACACCGCGCCCATGCCGCCACCACCCAGTTTGGAGCGGAGACGGTAGCGGCCTGCGACCAGATAGTCGGGGCCGACGATGGGACGGGCACGATCGATCATGGTGTGCAGGGTAGCCGAATTCGGTGGTAGGCGGCCTGATTCGTGCCCGCTCCCACCGCCCGCGCATGAGCGTGGACAGCGGCGCCGCGGTGATCTTCCGGGGCGCCCTTCTGTTCTCAGGTGTTCGAACGTATATTCGATACCAATCGATAGCTGAAACGGTGCTGGCGCTCGAAGTCCATCGCTCGGCTTCGCCGCGGGTCCATCGGGAAAGTGGGTGCTGGTGATGGGTGCGGACACTCTGCACGAGGTCGACAGGCAGCGGAAGCTGGCCGAGTTGCGGCGTCGGATGGCAGCCGTGCCGAGCCGGGGTGATGCACCGGCCGGCAGGCGGCCCGCGGCGCGGGAGCGGCGCGAGATGCTGCCGGTGCCGCCCGCCCTGGCCGATCTGCTTCCCGGCGGCGGGCTCGGCGCGGGAACGGTGGTGTCCTATACCGGGGCCCGATCGCTGCTGGCAGGCATGCTGGCCGCGGCGACCGCGCACGGCAAGCACGCCGCCGTGGCCGGGTTGCCCGGTTTCGGTCTGCTCGCCGCTGCGGAAATGGGTGCCGATCTGGGCAGATTGGCCGTGATCCCGGAGCCGGGACCGGACCCGGTCGAGATCGCCGCGGTCCTGCTGGACGGCATCGACCTGATCGTGCTCGGTCTGCGCGGAGCGCGCGTGCCGCCTTCCCGGGCCAGGGTGATCGCCGCCCGCGCCCGCGCCGAGGGCGCCACCCTGGTGGTCACCGACGGCCACTGGCCCGAGGCCACCGCGCGGGTGGACGCCAGGATCGCCGGATACGCCGGACTCGGCGCGGGGCACGGCAGGCTGCGCTCGTTCTGCCTCGACGTGGCGGTCGCGCATCGGGCGGGCCCCCCGCGTCGCGGACGAATCGAATTGCGCCCCGACGGCGGTCGCGTGGAGTGGTTCGCGGTGGGTGGGGAGCGAACATCCGGCGACCTGCCCGTGGCGCGCGAAGCGGTGTCGTGAACCGCGCTACCGGGATGTGGGTGGGTCCGCCGCCCGTCCGGGGGGCGGTGCGGGCCCACCGTCGTCCTGTCCCCGATGCGCGGCGAGTCGGCGCGAGCACCGGCCTCCGGACGCGCCGACCGCCGAGGCGGCGACCGCGCGGGGTGCGGCCCGCAGGAGAGCTGGCGGGTGCGTCGGCATGACCGGGACGGTGGCTCGGACGAATCGGGTGCCGGCGAATCGGGTGCTGGCGGTGTGGTGCCAGGACTGGCCCGCGGTCGCCGCGGCGGCCGCGGCCGGGGTACCCGCGTCGCGGCCGGTGGCGGTGCTGACGGCGGGCCGGGTGTCGGCGTGCTCGGCGACCGCACGAGCCGAGGGTGTGCGGCGCGGCATGCGGCGGCGCGAGGCGCAGGTGTGCTGCCCGGATCTGTATCCGGCGCAGGCCGATCCGGACCGGGATGCGCGGCTGTTCGATCCGGTGGTCGCGGCGGTCGAGGCGACGGTGCCCGGCGTCGAGGTGCTGCGGCCCGGACTGCTCGTGCTCGGCGCGCGCGGGGCCACCCGGTTCTTCGGGTCGGAGGAGGCCGCCGCCGAGCGGATCGTGGACGCGGTCGCCGCGGCCGGGGTGGAGGCGCAGGCCGGAGCGGCCGACGAATTGTCCACCGCGGTGCTCGCCGCCCGGCGCGGGGTGCTGGTCGCGCCGGGCACGGGCGCGGAATTCCTGGCGCCGCTGCCGGTCGCCGAACTGGCGGTGGAACCGAGCCTGGCCGGTCCGGACCGGTCCGAACTGGTCGATCTGCTGCACCGGCTCGGATTGCGCAGAGTGGGTGATTTCGCGGCGTTGCGTCCGGCCGAGGTCGGTTCCCGCTTCGGCGCCGACGCCGTACTGGCGCATCGGTGTGCCCGCGCCGTCCCGGAACGCCCGCCCGCCGCGCGCACACCCCCGCCCGAACTGGCGGTGGAGCGGCGCTGTGATCCGCCGATCGACCGGGTCGATGCCGCGGCCTTCGCGGGCAGGCTGCTCGCCACCGAGCTCCATGCCGGGCTGGCCGCGGCGTCGCTGGCCTGCACCCGGCTCGAGGTGATCGCCGAAACCGAGGCGGGCGAACAGCTTTCCCGGATCTGGCGGTGCGCCCGGCCGCTCACCCCGGCCGACACCGCCGATCGGGTGCGCTGGCAGCTCGACGGCTGGCTGACCCGCCCCGGTCGCCGGGCCGCCCCGCTCACCGCACTGCGGTTGGTACCGGTGGAGGTGGTGCGGGCGGCCGCGCTGCAGCTGGGGCTGTGGGGCGGCACGGGGGAGGAGGACGAACGGGCCAGGCGCGCCCTGGTCCGGGTGCAGGGATTGCTCGGCGGGGAGGCCGTGCGGGTCGGTGTGCTCAGCGGCGGGCGGGGGCCGGGCGAGCGCGTCACGCTGGTCGCGCTGGGCGACGAACGGGTGCCCGAGGCCGATCCCGGACAGCCGTGGCCGGGGCGGCTGCCCGAACCGGCCCCCTCGGTCCTGCTGGTGGATCGCCCCGAGGTGCGACTGCTCGACGCCGACGGCGCTCCTGTCGAGGTCACCGCCCGCGGGCTGTTCTCCGCCGATCCGGTCCGGCTGTCCTGGGGCACCCGCGGCTGGCGGCTGACCGGCTGGGCCGGGCCGTGGCCGGTGGACGACCACTGGTGGGGCGGGGGATCGGCACTCGTCGCCCGAGCGCAGGTCGGCATCAGCGCCCCCGGCGAGGACGAGCGGGTGCTGTTGTTGATATGCCGCGAGGGTGTGTGGCGGGCCGAGGGCGTGTACGGCTAGCTGCCGGGGGTGTGCCTCCGGCGTGGGTGGTACGCCGGCTCCGGGGGCGGTGCGCGGTGAGCCCCGTAAACTTCACTCGTGAACTCGACGCTTGCCCACCTGACCGCAGGCGGCGTCCGCATCGCCTATCGCGACTCGGGTCCTTCCGCGGGCGCGCCCGTGATGCTGGTGCACGGCATGGGCGGCGACGGCCACACCTGGGACCGTTTCGCTCGCCGTCTGCTCGTCGCGGGCCGCCGGGTGATCGTCCCGGATCTGCGCGGTCACGGCCGCAGCGCGCGCGCCGCCACCTACGGTTTCGACGAGTTCGGCGCCGACCTGACGGCGCTGTGCGACCACCTCGAGCTGGACAGGGTCGATCTGGTGGGACATTCGCTGGGCGGGTACGCGGTCTCCTGCGTGGCCCAGGAACGTCCGGGACTGGTGGGCAGGCTGGTGCTCGAGGAATGCCCGCTGCCGTTGCGTTCCGGCGACGAGCGGTTGTCGACGACCCGCCGCCTGCCCACCGCCGCCGAACTGTGGCACGCGACCTCGAGCCTCGCCCGCCGTCCCCACACGGTGTGGGCGTTCGACCGGGCGATGACCGCGACCGCGCTCGAACAGTTCCACAAGCCGAATCCGCAGTGGTGGGAACGGCTGTGCGGCATCACCGCGCCGACCCTGGTGCTGCGCGGCGGCCGGGGCGGCATGGTGGACCCCGCGCGCCTGGCGATGCTGATCGAGGAGGTGCCGGACTGCACGGTCACCGCCTTCACCTGCGGGCACAGTATCCACCGTGACCGGCACCGGGAATTCTCCGAGGTCGTGCTGCCGTTCCTGGCCGGCTCGGCGGCGTGACCATGGGCGATTTCGCGGGGCTGCCCTGCTCGACGGCCTCGGCGCGGGTGCCGTTGCCGGGCACCGCCACGCGGGTCGACGGATGGTTGTGCGTGGAGCAGCCGGGCGCGTGGGGCCGCGATGTCCTCGGCGACGAGGTGCTCGGCGCGCGCATCACCGCCGAACTCGCGGCACGCACCTCGGCGGCGGCCTCCTCCGGCTCGAAGGTCCGCCCGACCCTGATCCGCCGTCCCGGCCGTCACGAGTTCACCGGCGCTCGCACCGTCCTGCTGGCCGCCTCGCATCCGGCCGGGTCGTGGTGTGAACGCCTGCGCATCGACGACCTCGACGATCTGCTCGACATCGACCTGTCGGTGTTCCGTGGACCGCCGCCCGGCATCGGGGAGCCGGTGACCGAGGGACCGGTCCTGGTGTGCGCGCACGGCAAGCGCGATCGGTGTTGCGCGCGCCTCGGCCGTCCGATCGCCGCGAGTCTGGCCGCGGCACATCCCGATCGGGTGTGGGAGTGCTCGCACACCGGCGGTCACCGGTTCGCGCCCGCGATGGTGCTGCTGCCCAGCGGTCTGACCTACGGGCGGGTGGACGCGGAATCGGCCGCGGCGGCGGTGGAGGCCGCGGATCGCGGGACGGTGTCCACGGCCGGGTTGCGGGGGCGCAGCGGTCACGCACCGATCGAACAGGTCGCCGAACTCGCTGTGCGGGAACGCCTCCGCGCCGGTGTCGACGACTTCACCGTCGAGGCCGAGCCGGACGCTCCCGCCGCCTCCCGAGCCGGATACGCGGGGGCGGCGATTGTCTCGCATCGTGACGGTCGCAGGTGGCGGGTCGCCGTGCGATCGGTCGCCCACGCACCGCGTCAGGCGAGCTGCGATGCCGCGCCCAAACCGGTCACCTCCCTCGTCGCGGACACCGTCGACGAACTGCCCGTGCCGGACTGAAGCGGAAGAACAGCGCGGTACGGTCGTGCCGGGACCGTCCACGGCAGTGCCGCGCACCAGTGGCGACGAATCGGGGGGGAAGAGATGCCGACACCGTGGGACCGGACCTATTGTGTCGCATCAGCTGTCCCGGTCGGCGTCGCGCCACAACCCGGGCAACACGCCGGTGATGGACTTCGCCGTCCGGGCATCGGTGCGCGAACAGGCCGAGTACTGCCTGCCCGACCCACGCCGCCCCCCGGGCCGGACTCTCGCCGTCGAATCGGTGGTGCGCGACGAGATCAGCGGGGGCGTAGGACGATGATGCCGGGGACGGTGGCGAGGTAATCGCTCAGCGGACTGTCGACCACCGCGTTGTTCGCGGCCAGTGACGAGGCGTTGCGGAAGAAGAGGCCGCCGTCGGGGGTGCGGACGACGAGGCCGACGTGGGTGACGTCCAGGCCCGGGGTGTCGGCGTAGGCGCCGAGGTAGTCGCCGGTGCGCAGGCCGGCGAGGACGTCTCGGTCGACGGCGCCGGAGGGGATGTAGGTCAGGTCGCGTTCGACGACGGGCAGGCCCGGCAGGTAGAGGCCGCCGTCGGCCTTGGCGTTGAGGTGCTCGGTGACGGTCACCGCGTTCGGGCTCAGGGTGGCGGTGATGTCGGTCGCGGCGATCCGGTCGGTGTGCGCCCAGTCGGTGAAGAAGTGCTTGCGGCGGGTGAATTCGACCTGCCCGCCGGTGTAGCGAGTGTCGACGAGGGCGCGCACGAACTCGTCGCGATCGCTCGCTCGGCTGAGCGCTTCCACGTAATCGAGGTAGGTGAAGCAGTCCACCCGGCGCAGGTCGATCACCAGCTGTTCGGGTTCGGTGGCCGAGCCGATCAGCATGTTCGCGCCGTAGGGGGTACCGAGCAGCGGTCGCGACAGCGCTTCGAGCAGTTCACCTCTGGGCAGGTCCGCCGAGGCCGCGCGCACGGCGAGCAGTTCGTCGATGCGGCGGGCGGTGGTCTCGTCGATGGCGGGTTCCGGCGCGGCGAGCGCCGTCGGCGCGATCCCGCAGAGCAGGGCGACCACGACGGCCAGTACGCGAACGACGATCCGCAAGACGCCTCCCGGTGGAGCGGTGCACTCGGACACCCCACCGTAGCGGTGCCGGTGTCCCTTCGCGGACCGGAGCAGGCTCACCAGTAGACGCCGGGGACCAGATTGACCGCCCGGCGCAATGCGGTGCCGGTGACCCGGCGAGCGCGGGAACGGCCGCCCGGACGGGACCGGCGGGCCGGGCGGAGGGCAGCGGGGATCTCGGCCTGCGGCTCACTGTCGGCGACGACGCCCTTGGCGGCGGGGGAGTCGGGAAGCGCGCGGTAGTACCGGTGCAGGACGAAATCGCGCAGCTTCGGGGTGAACAACGCCCCGAACTCGGCGAGGGTGCCGATCGGTACGTCGATGCGGCGAGGCCGCTCCGCCAGGGCGCGCACGATGAGCGCGGCCGCCCATTCCGGCGAATGGGACGGTCCCTGCCGTCCGGTCGGGGCGATCATCGGCGTGCGGACCAGCGGCATGTGGATGGTGGTGAAGGTGACCCCGTCGGCCATCGTCTCCACCGCCGCCACCTCGGTGAACTTGTCCAGCGCGGCCTTGCTGGCCAGATACGCCGAGAACCGCGGCGTGGTGGCCTGGACGCCCGCGCTGCTGATCTGCACGATGTGACCGAACCGGCGTTCGCGCATGCCCGGCAGCACGGCGAAGGTCACCCGCAGCGCGCCGAAGTAGTTGACCGCCATCGTGCGCTCGTAGTCGTGCAGGCGGTCGGTGGAGCGGTGGATGGCGCGGCGGATGCTGCGTCCGGCGTTGTTGACCAGCATGTCGACACGTTCGTGCTCGTCGAGGATGGCCTTCATGGTGTGCTCGACGGATTCGTCGTCGGTGATATCGCACTGGTAGCCGTAGGCGAGGCCACCGGCCGCGCGGATCTCCTCGACGACAGCGTCCAGTTCCTCGCCTCGGCGGGCCAGCAGGAAGACGGTGGCGCCGTGCGCGGCGATCATCACCGCGGCGGCCCTGCCGATACCGGAGGAGGCGCCCGTGATCAGCACATGCCTGCCCGCGAGTTCTCGACGGTGCTGCGCAGCTGGGACCATGATCGCTCCTCGATGAACGGGTGGGGCGCCGGAACGGCTGCCCGCCGAGCTAGAACTTACTTCATAGTAAGTTCGGCGCCAAGAGGTTCGCCCTCCCTACATTCTGCCGCCGCCTGCCCGGCCGGGCGGGATTCCGGCCGCTGGGAGGTCGGCCGGGTGAGCTTGCTGTTCGATTGCCGCCGCCTCGGAAAACCGGTGGGGGAATGCTGTCGAATGCGGCTCGAAACCTTCGAACATATGTGCGATACTCGTGCGCATGGCGGACGATCGGATGGCGGACATCTTTGCCGCGGTGCGGCTCGGCAGCGATAACCCGGAGGCGGCGCGCAAGACGCTCGGGGCGCTGTGGGACGAGCTCGATCCCGTCGCGGCGCCGCTGCAACGCTGCGTGGTCGCCCATCATCTGGCCGTCCTCCAGGACGACGACTTCGAGGCACTGGCCTGGGATCAGCGCGCTCTGGCCGCGATCTTCAGCCCGGGCGTCGCCCTGGACGAGGGGATGCGCTGCTTCCTGCCCTCGCTGTATCTGAACCTGGCCGACAGCCATCGCCGGGTCGGGGATTTCGACGCCGCCCGCATGCAACTGGCGATCGCCCGAGGCCACCTGTGCATCCTCGCCGAGGACGCCTACGGCGAGCTGATCCGCACCGGCCTGGACCGGGTCGAGGACGCCGTGCACGCGGGCGCGACCCAGCGCCTGCGCAGCGCCTAGGAGCGCGGCCGTGGCCTGGGACTCCGGCCCGCCCTCGTGGTCGGAGCTGGAACGGGTGCTCTCCGGGCGCCCCGGCAGACGTGTCGCCGACACCCCGGGCGACGGCGGGGACAGCCCGGCCTGGTCCCACCACCGCGAGCCCTACCGGCCCGCGCCGATCCCCGCCGGCGCAAGCCCCGCTGTCGCCTACGCCGAACTGCACGCGCATTCGGCGTACAGCTTCCTCGACGGCGCGAGCACGCCGGAGGAGATGGTCGAGGAGGCGGTGCGGCTCGGCCTGGAGGCCATCGCCCTGACCGACCACGACGGTTTCCACGGCACCGTGCGCTTCGCCGAAGCGGCCCAGGAGTGGGGTATCGCCACGGTTTTCGGCGCCGAACTGTCGCTCGGCGCCCACCCGTCCTCCGGCACGGGACTTCCTCATGGGGCAGCGTGGCCCCCCGGTGCGGCCGGAGTGAAGCTTCCCGGGTCCAGGGTGTCTCCCTCGGCGCCGGACTCCGCGCCCCGCACCGGCGACCCGGACCCGCCCGGCCCACATCTGCTGGTCCTGGCTCGAGGCCAGGAAGGCTATCGCCGACTCTCGCGGGAGATCGCCGCCGCGCACCTGGCGGCGGGAGAGAAAGGCATCCTCCGCTACGACTACGACCGGCTCACCGCCGCGGCGGGCGGGCACTGGCACATCCTGACCGGTTGCCGCAAAGGCCACCTGCGTTCCGCGCTCGCCGCCGACCTGGCCGCCGCCGACACCGGTCTGCCCCGAGCCGAGGCGGCGCTGCGTGATCTCCTCGACCGGTTCGGCCCGGATCGGGTGAGCGTGGAACTCACCCACCACGGCATCCCCGAGGACGACGAACGCAACGCCCTGCTCATCGCGCTCGCCGACCGCCTCGGCCTGCCGGTCCTGGCCACCACCGGAGCGCATTTCGCCGGCCCGGACCAACGGCACCGGGCGATGGCGCTGGCGGCGGTCCGGGCCCGGCGCAGTCTGGACGAGGCGGCGGGCTGGCTGGCGCCCACCGGCGGCGCGCACCTGCGGTCCGGCGCGGAGATGGCCCGGCTGTTCGCGCAATGCCCGCGCGCGGTCGCGCAAGCCGCCGCGCTCGCCCGCGAATGCGCTTTCGACCTGCGTCTGATCGCCCCGCAGCTGCCACCGTTCGAGGTGCCCGAGGGGCACGACGAGAACTCCTGGCTGCGCGAGCTGACCATGCGCGGCGCGGCCCGCCGCTACGGTCCCCCGCACACCAACCCGCCCGCCTACCGGCAGATCGAACACGAACTCGACGTCATCACCACCCTGGGCTTCCCGGGCTACTTCCTGGTCGTGCACGACATCGTCGGCTTCTGTGAACGCCACACCATCCTGTGCCAGGGCCGGGGGTCGGCCGCCAACTCCGCGGTCTGCTTCGCACTGGGCATCACCAATGTCGACCCGGTCGCCAACGAGTTGCTGTTCGAACGCTTCCTCTCCCCGGAACGTGACGGACCGCCGGATATCGACGTCGACATCGAATCCGATCGCCGGGAGGAGGTGATCCAGCACGTCTACGCGCGCTACGGGCGCGAATACGCCGCGCAGGTGGCGAATGTGATCACCTACCGGGGCAAGTCGGCGGTGCGCGACGCGGCCAAGGCACTCGGCTTCCCGCCCGGCCTGCAGGACGCCTGGAGCAAGCAGGTCAGCCGCTGGCACGGGGTGGGCGCCGAGACCGGCACCGACATCCCCGAACAGGTACTGCGCCTGGCCGCCGACATCGAGGGGCTGCCACGCCACCTGGGCATCCACTCCGGCGGCATGGTGATCTGTGACCGGCCCATCGCCGATGTCTGCCCGGTGGAGTGGGCGCGCATGCCCGGCCGCAGTGTCCTGCAGTGGGACAAGGACGACTGCGCGGCCGTGGGACTGGTGAAATTCGACCTGCTCGGACTCGGCATGCTCTCGGCGCTGCACTACATGATCGACCTGGTGCGCGAGCACGAAGGCATCGAGGTGCGGCTGCACGAACTCGATCTGACCGAGCCCGCCGTGTACGAGATGCTCTCGCGCGCGGACTCGGTCGGGGTGTTCCAGGTCGAGTCGCGCGCGCAGATGGCGACCCTGCCCCGGTTGAAGCCGCGCGAGTTCTACGACCTGGTGGTCGAGGTCGCGCTGATCCGCCCCGGCCCCATCCAGGGCGGCTCGGTGCACCCCTACATCCGCCGTCGCAACGGTACCGAGGAGGTGACCTACGAGCATCCGGCCCTGGCGAATTCGCTCGGGCGCACGCTCGGCGTGCCGCTGTTCCAGGAACAGCTCATGCAGATGGCCGTCGACATCGCCGGCTTCAGTGCCGCCGAGGCCGACCAGTTGCGCCGCGCGATGGGATCCAAGCGCTCGCCCGAACGGATGCGCCGTCTGAAGGACCGCCTCTATCAAGGCATGGCCGACCTGCACGGCATCACCGGCGCGGTCGCCGACCGGATCTACGACAAGCTCTACGCCTTCGCCGATTTCGGCTTCCCGGAAAGTCATTCGCAGAGCTTCGCGGCGCTGGTGTTCTATTCGGCCTGGTTCAAGCTGCACCATCCCGCCGCGTTCTGCGCCGGGTTGCTGCGCGCGCAGCCGATGGGTTTCTACTCCCCGCAGTCGCTGGTCGCCGACGCGCGCAGGCACGGCGTCCGGGTGCACGGTCCCGATGTCAACGCCAGTCGCGCCGAGGCGGATCTGGAGGCCGAGGGCACCGAGGTCAGGCTGGGGCTGGCCGCGGTCCGTCACCTCGGCACCGACCTGGCCGAACGGATCGTCGCGGCGCGGGCCGCCGGTCCCTACACCTCGTTCCTCGACCTCACCGGCCGCGTGGAACTCACCGTCGCGCAAGCGGAATCGCTGGCTACCGCGGGCGCGCTCGGCAGTCTCGGCATCAGCAGGCGGGAAGCGCTGTGGGCGGCGGGCGCGGCGGCGGGCGAGCGTGCGAACCGCCTGCCCGGCACCGGCGCGGCCACCGTCGCACCCGCCCTACCCGGCATGAGCGCGCTGGAAATGGCCGCCGCCGACGTGTGGGCCACGGGTGTCTCGCCCGGCAGCTACCCGACCGAGTTCCTGCGGGCGCGGATGAACGAACTCGGGGTGGTCCCGGCCGCCGGATTGCTCGATGTCCCCGACGGCTCCCGCGTCCTGGTCGGCGGCGCGGTCACTCATCGGCAGCGCCCGGCGACCGCGGGCGGGGTCACCTTCCTCAACCTGGAGGACGAGACCGGGATGGTGAACGTCGTCTGCTCGCCCGGGCTGTGGAAGCGCTATCGCGCTCTGACGCAAGGGGCTTCGGCGCTGCTGATACGTGGGCGGGTGCGCAACGCCGAAGGCGCGGTCAGCGTGCTCGCCGACCACGTGCAACAGCTGCGGCTCGGCACGGCTTCGACCTCGCGCGACTTCCGTTGACGCCGAATGCCGAGTCGGTGCTCACCGGGTGCGGCGGTCCGTACGATGATCCCTCGTGTCTGTGATCGTCGCGTCGGTGTTGACGCTGCCGACCGTCCTGCTCAGCCTGCTGATCGCGGGTACGGCGGGCGCCCTGTGGGGCTCCTGGGCCGTGCTGGCGGTGGGCGGTGCGTGGCTGCTGTACGGGGTCGTGCTGGTCTGGGTCGCCTGGTACGCGCCGGAACGGGAGAAGGTCGCCACGATCCTGCACGACTACCGCCGCCCCGACACCGCCGAAGCCCTGCGGCTCGACCGCGAATGGCGCACCGTGGCCGCGGATTCCGGCGTGCCCGGCGAGCACTATCCGCTCTGGGTGCAGGACACCGACCGGGTCAGCGCGCACGCCGCCCCCGTCCGTGCTCTGGCCGTCACCACCTGGGCGCTCGAGCATCTGCCGCCGGCGCAGATCCGGGCGCTGCTCGCCCAGTCGCTCGGTCAGCACGCGGGCGCGGACCCGCGGTTGCGGCTGTGCCGGGAGTGGTGCGCTTGGCCGGGAACGGTGCTGTGGCGACTGTTCGGACTGCTCGGTAAGCCGCTCGACGTGCTGGGCGCCTACGCCACGCCGGTGCGCGTCGTGCTCACCTCACTGCTGTTGCCCGCGCTGTTGCTGATCTTCGGGCACCGGCTGGCCTTGCCCGGCATCGTCGTCCTCGCGGTGATGCTGGCCGTCGAACCGTTGGCGCGCGCGGCGTATTCGCGCGAGGCCGAGTCGGCGGCCGATCGCTACGCCGTCGCCATCGGCTACGGCCCGGCGCTGTCCGCGGCACTGCGCACCTGGTCGGCACGTCACGAACCGCGCGTACCACCATTGCTGCGGCGGTTGCTGAGTCACCGAGGGTCACCGACGGTTCGGTTGCGGGCGATCGAACGGGGGGCCTGACCAGCCCCCGCTTCGCTGCGCTTGTTGCGCCCCCCGCGCGAGTCGTCGTCGCGCCCCGGCGTGAATCGTTGTCCACCCCGACATGAATTGCCGTCGCGCACCGAAGCCGATGGTCGTTGCGCGCCGTGCCGAATCTGTGCTCCGGAGTATCGGCCGCGGGTGCGGCGCTCGATCGATTCGGCTTTCGCGATCCGGCGGCTACGCTGCTTGCATGCGCAAGCTCGCGGCCCTGTGTGTCGTCCTGCTCGGTTCGGTACTGCTCGTCTCCTGCGGTAGTGACCAGGGCGGTGGTGGCGGGCCATCCCGATCGGACATGGGCACCGCCGCGCCCGCGATTTCCCCCGGCCTGCGTGAGCAGGCTCCGTCGCCGACCGACAGCGCCCCCGGTGCCACGGTGGAACGCAAGGAAGTGATCACCGGCAGCGTCGACATCACCTCCGCCGACCCGGTCGCCGCCGCGGGCCGGGTCGCCGAACAGGTGCGTGCCGTGGACGGCCGGATCGACAGCCGCACCGAACAGCCCGGCACCGACGACACCGACCCCTCGGCCACGCTCACCGTTCGGGTTCCCGCCGACCGCACCGACGCCTTCGTCGACGGTCTGGGCGGCGTCGGCGAGGTCACCCGGGTCAGCACCAACCGCGACGACGTGACCATGCAGTGGGAGGATCTCGACGCCAGGATCAAGGCACTGCAGGCTTCCGTCGACCGCCTGCGCGCGTTGATCGCGACCGCGAGCAGCACCGCCGACCTGATCGACGCCGAAGAAGCGCTCGGCAGCCGCCAGGGTGAACTCGACAGCCTCACCGCCCAGCAGCGTCGCCTCGACGACCAGGTCGCGTTGTCCACCCTCACCATCTCGATCACCGCACCCGACAACGGTTCCGGCGGCGACGGCCCCGACAACTTCCTCGACGGCCTGGTGGCGGGCTGGAATTCGCTGATCGACTGGCTGCAGGACGCGATCGTCTTCGTCGGCAAGGCGATTCCGTGGCTGGGATTCCTGGCTGTGCTCGGCGGGGCGCTCTGGTTGGTGCGCTGGGTGGCCCGCCGTCCCCGCCCCGCCGCGCACCGGCCCGCCGCCGGGACCGAGAACCCGGCGCCGTCGGTTCCGGCGGCCGGTGAATCGGTCTCCACCGCCGAGGAGACCGAAAGGACAGGAGGTTCCGGTGCCACCGACCGTGGTGCGCGCGACGATCAAACCGAACAGCCGTAAGGGCCCGCTCGTCGAGACCGCCGAAGACGGCACGCTGACCCTCTACGTCCGCGCGCCCGCTGTCGAGGGCAAGGCCAACAAGGCCGCCGTCGAACTGCTGGCGGCCCACTTCGGCGTCTCCCGCTCGTCCGTCCGGCTCACCGCGGGAGCGACCTCGCGCTACAAGCGCTTCGAGATCGACGACTAGCCGAGCGCCCTCAGACCGCGCCGGGAAATCCGTGCTGCCGCCACGCCTCGTATACCGTGACCGCGGCGGCATTGGACAAGTTCATCGACCGCCGCCCCGGCAGCATCGGAATCCGCACCTGCTCGGTGATGTGCGGATCGGCCAGCACCGCCTCGGGCAGGCCCGTCGGTTCGGTCCCGAACAACAGCACATCGCCCGCCTCGTAGGCGATATCGGTGTACCGGGAGGTGCCTGATGTGGTGAACGCGAACACTCGCCGCGGCGTCAGCGCCGCCCACGCCGCCGCCAGGCTCGCGTGCACGGTCACACTCGCCAGATCGTGGTAATCCAACCCGGCCCGCCGCAGCTTGGCCTCCGACAGGTCGAAGCCCAGCGGCTCGATCAGGTGCAGTGCGCACCCGGTCCCGGCCACCATCCGGATCGCGTTGCCGGTGTTCGGCGGAATGCACGGCTCGTGGAACATCAGATGGAACACCGTCCAAGTCAATCAGGCGCCACCACCGCGGGATCGCCGGGATCGCCTGGTGCCGGGTCAGCCGAAGCTGCCCGTCGCGGGCTTGCCGATCACCTCGACGGTGATGATGTCGGTCATGGCGGTGTAGCCCTGGCGGGGGTCGCCGGTGGGGCGTTCCCAGGCGCAGGCGCCGCGCACGTGCATCTGCCCCGCGGGCAGGTTTCCGTTGCCGGGTCATGACGCGAGAATGCCAGGACCGGCGGCGTGCCCATGATTCCGGGGGAAGCGATCGCCTGGCGGACAAGGGTTTTCGAGCGATCGGGAATGGTGGGGGACCAGCGGTGCGCGCGGGCCGGTGCTGCGCTGATGCCGGGGGCACGGCCTCGTCTGGAAGAATCTGCGGCGTGATGGACGTCGACGCTTCCACCGAATCCCAGGGCGGCCGGGCCGGGCGGTTCCTGCGCCGGAATCTGCCGATGGTGGCGGTGGTGCTCGTGGTGCTGGTGGCGGTGGTGTTCGTGGCCTCGGATCGGTGGCGGCGCGGGGCGCTGATCTTCGGCGGGGCGGCATTGCTGGGGGCGGCGTTGCGGTTGGTCCTGCCGACCGCGCGGGTGGGGTTGCTGGCGGTGCGTAGCAAGCCGTTCGACGTGGGGGCGCTGACCTTGCTCGGCTCGTCGATCGTGTTCCTCGCGGTGACCATCAACACACTCGGCGTGGGCTGATCGGCGGCCGGTAGGGGTTCAGCGGTTGGCGCGGGCCAATCGCATCGTCTCGACGAGCAGTTCGCCGACGGCTTCGGTCTCGGTGAGGAAACCGTCGTGACCGTCACGGGAGAGCACGACCTCGAGGCCGTCGCAGCCGGGCAGCAGGTCGGCGAGCTCCTGCTGGGTGTGCAGCGGGTACAGGCGGTCGGAGTCGACGCCGCCGACCACGCACGGCACGGGGGTGGCGGCGAGGGCCGCTTCGATGCCGCCGCGTCCGCGGCCGACGTCGTGGCGGTTCATGGCCTCGGTGAGCAGCACGTAGGTGGCCGGATCGAAGCGCTTCGCCAGTTTCGCGGCCTGGTGGTCGAGGTAGCTCTGCACCGCCCAGCGGCCGCCGTCGTAGGGGTCCTCGCCGTCCTGGGCGTTGTTGGCGAAGCGGGAGTCGAGTTCCCCCTCGGTGCGGTAGGTCAGGTGCGCGATGCGGCGGGCGATGCCCATCCCGGTCAGCGGGGCGCGGCCGGTGCCGTGGTAATCGCCACCCTGCCAGTCCGGATCGGAGGTGATCGCCGTGATCTGGGTGGTCTGGGTGCCGATCTGATCGGCGGTGGCGCGCGCCCCGACGGCCAGGACCAGCGCGGAGGCGACGCGTTCGGGAGCCCCGACCATCCACTCGAGCACGCGCATGCCGCCCATCGAGCCGCCGACGACGGAGGCCAGGCGCTCGATGCCCAGCAGATCCAGCAGCGCGATCTCGGCGCTCACCTGGTCGCGGATGGAAATGGCGGGGAAGCGCGAACCCCACGGCTTGCCGTCGGGAGCGATGGAGGAGGGGCCGGTGCTGCCCTGGCAGCCGCCGAGCACATTGGTGGCGACGACGCACCACTCGCCGGTGTCCATCGGCGCGCCCGGACCCACCATGCCGTCCCACCAGCCGGGCAGCTTGTGGATGGCGTCGGGATTGCCGACGACGTGGGAATCGCCGGTGAGCGCGTGTTCGACGAGCACGACGTTGTCGAGAGCGGGGGAGAGTTCACCCCAGCGTTGTACGGCCAACCGCACGTCGGGCACCACGGAGCCGCTCTCGAGCGTGAGATCACCGATGGGGATCACGCCGAGGGAGCCGTCCGGGGGTGGCAACAGCGCGACCCCGGTGGCGGGCGGGCAGGGCTGGCGGTCGGTGCGCACGGTCACGTGGACCACTCGCTCATCTCGTGCGACCTCCTGCCGGCGTTTGCTCCCGTCCTTCGGGAACCCGGTCATCACCCGGAGCACCCCACCGCGGGCTGGAGGGTTGCCGACCAGCGAGCCGGGGCTTGACGCTGGCGCTCATGACCTGATCGTCATGGTAACGGGCAATCGGTTCACGGCCGAAATCCACCCCTGGGTGCCATCATGGACGATGTGTGCTGAATCACGCGAAAGCTACTTGCCGGTAACCGTCACAGTGTCCGCACAAGCCCCCCTCCCCGCGCGGTGAGGCCCCCGGAAGCAGTACGCTCGTCTTGTTTGCACCACATGTCCCGCAGACAATGCGGGGCATATACGTTGTCTGTTGAACAGCTGGGGTCCGCTCACAAGCGTGTTCGCCTGGCCGTGCAATGAGGGCACCATCCTAGGAGGACACGAAGATCCATGTCCAAGATCAAGGTTGAAGGCACCGTCGTCGAACTCGACGGTGATGAGATGACCCGGATCATCTGGCAGTTCATCAAGGACAAGCTGATCCACCCGTACCTCGATGTGAACCTCGAGTACTACGACCTGGGTATCGAGTACCGCGACAAGACCGACGACCAGGTCACCATCGACGCGGCCGAGGCCATCAAGCGTCACGGCGTCGGCGTCAAGTGCGCCACGATCACCCCGGACGAGGCCCGCGTCAAGGAATTCGGCCTCAAGAAGATGTGGCGTTCGCCCAACGGCACGATCCGCAACATCCTCGGCGGCACGATCTTCCGCGCCCCGATCATCATCTCCAATGTCCCGCGTCTGGTGCCGGGCTGGACCAAGCCGATCATCATCGGCCGCCACGCCTTCGGCGACCAGTACCGCGCCACCGACTTCAAGGTCTTCCAGGCCGGCACCGTCACCCTCACCTTCACCCCCGACGACGGCAGCGAGCCGATCGTCCACGAGGTCGTGAAAATGCCCGAGGACGGCGGCGTCGTGATGGGCATGTACAACTTCCGCAAGTCCATCGAGGACTTCGCGCGGGCCTCGTTCAACTACGGCCTGCAGCAGAACTACCCGGTGTACATGTCGACGAAGAACACCATCCTCAAGGCCTACGACGGCATGTTCAAGGACACCTTCCAGGAGGTGTTCGACGCCGAGTTCAAGAGCCAGTTCGACGCGGCCGGCCTGACCTACGAGCACCGGCTGATCGACGACATGGTCGCCTCCTCCATGAAGTGGGAGGGCGGCTACGTCTGGGCCTGCAAGAACTACGACGGCGACGTGCAGTCCGATACCGTCGCGCAGGGCTTCGGCTCGCTGGGCCTGATGACCTCGGTGCTGCTGACCCCGGACGGCCGCACCTGTGAGGCCGAGGCCGCGCACGGCACGGTCACCCGGCACTACCGTCAGCATCAGCAGGGCAAGCCGACCTCGACCAACCCGATCGCGTCGATCTTCGCCTGGACCCGCGGCCTCGAGCATCGCGGCAAGCTGGACAACACCCCCGAGGTGATCGGCTTCGCGCAGACCCTCGAGGACGTTGTCATCAAGACCGTCGAGGGTGGCCAGATGACCAAGGACCTCGCGCTGCTCGTCGGCGGCGACCAGGGTTACCTGAGCACCGAGGAATTCCTCGGCGCGCTGGACACCAACCTGGCTCGCGCCCTGCGCTGAGCCGACCGCGGAGCGGCCTCATCGGTCCCGCTCCGGCCGGCGCCGGGCACACGGACCCGGCGCCGGATGAACCGGGCACCCGCCCCACCGTCGACACGGTGGCACGGGTGCCCGAGCCGTTTCCCGGCCCGCGAGCGCCTTTACATACAGATGTGTACGTAAGCTGTAGGATCGCCGGATGACCACGACCGCGTCCGGCAGGCCGCGGCGGCGCACCCAGGAGCAGCGCAGCAGCGAGATGCGCACCCGGCTGCTCGACGCCACCATCGACTGCCTCGTCGACTACGGCTACGCGGGCACGACCACGCCTCGGGTCGCCGAGCGCGCGGGCGTCACGCGCGGCGCGCAGGTGCACCACTTCGGATCCAAGACCGATCTGGTGGTAGCCGCGATCAATCATCTCGCCCAGCGCCGGGTGCAGGCGGTGCTCAGGGGGATCTCCGAGGTGCCGCCGGATGCCGAACGCGTCGAGGCCACCTTGGACTTCCTGTGGGAAATGCACCAGGACCGGCTGTTCGTCGCGACCGTGGAGCTGTGGGTGGCCGGTCGCACCGACCCGGTGCTGGCCGCGGCGATGGATGAGGTCGAGCCGTTCGTGAACAACGCGGTGCTGACCGCGGTGGAACGCTTCGTGCCCGACGAGGTGCGCCGCAAGGATGCCCGCGACTTCGTCTTCACTGCCATGGACGCCCTGCGCGGCATCCTGATCGCCGCCTGGGGCGACCCCGACTCCGACCGCGCCCACCGGCGCTGGCAGCGCGCTTCGGTGATGCTGCGGATGGTCGCGCAGGCGATCGGCGGCTGACCGGCGGCGGCGCCCGGGTCGCCAGCCGAATCGGGCGAACCGTTGCACAGTTACATGCAGCTCTGTACGTTTGTTGCAGCTCGATACGCCGAACCGGACGATGTGGTCCGGGTCATCCGGTGCCGTCCCGGTCCCGGCGCGCCCGCCCGTGGGTCGAGCTGCCTTGCGCCGGCGGCATTTGCGACAGGAGAGAACGACGATGTTCGAATGGTCCGAGACCGATCTGATGGTCCGCGACGCCGTGCGCGCTTTCATCGACCGGGAGATCCGCCCGAACCTCGATGCCCTCGACAGCGGCGAGATGCTGCCCTACCCGATCCTGACCAAGCTGTTCGCCGAGTTCGGCATCGCGGCGATGGCCACCGACGCGCTGGAAAAGCAGCTGGCCGCCGAAGAAGCCGAGGCCGACGGCGCCTCCGACGAGGAGAGCAGAGCGGCGGGCAAGCGCGCGGCCGCCGCCAACGCCGAACAGCAGTCGATGATGGCCGTGCTGGTCAGCGAGCTGTCCGGCGTCTGTCTGGGCCTGGTCAGCGCCCTCGGCGTGAGCACCGGCCTCGGCGCGGCGACCATCCAGTCGCGCGGCACGCTGGCCCAGAAGAAGCGCTGGCTGCCCGAGCTGGTCACGATGGAGAAGGTCGCCTCCTGGGCGATCACCGAACCCGACTCCGGCTCCGACGCCTTCGGTGGCATGAAGACCTACGTCCGCCGCGACGGCGAGGACTACATCCTCAACGGCCAGAAGACCTTCATCACCAACGGCCCGTTCGCCGACGTCATCGTCGTCTACGCCAAGCTCGACGAGGGCGACGCGAGCGTGGACAAGCGCGACCGCAAGGTGCTGACCTTCGTGCTCGACAAGGGCATGGAGGGCCTCACCCAGGGCAAGCCGTTCAAGAAGATGGGCCTGCACAGCTCGCCCACCGGTGAGCTGTTCTTCGACAACGTCCGCCTGGGTCGCGACCGGCTGCTCGGCGAGACCGAGGAGCACCGCGGCGGCGACGGCCGCGAGTCCGCGCGCACCAACTTCGTCGCCGAACGTGTCGGCGTCACCTTCCAGGCCCTGGGCATCATCGAGGAATGCCACCGGCTCTGCGTGGACTACGCCAAGAACCGGAAGCTGTGGGGCCAGGAGATCGGCCGGTTCCAGCTCGTGCAGCTCAAGCTGGCCAAGATGGAGATCGCCCGGGTCAACGTCCGCAACATGGTGTTCAACGTCATCGAGCGCACCCGCGCGGGCAAGCCGCTGTCGCTGGCCGAGGCCTCGGCGATGAAGCTGTACTCCTCGGAGACCGCCACCGACGTCGCGATGGAGGCGGTGCAGCTCTTCGGCGGTAATGGATACATGAGCGAGTACCGCGTCGAACAGCTCGCCCGCGACGCCAAGTCGCTGATGATCTACGCGGGCAGCAACGAAATCCAGGTCACCCACATCGCCAAGGGCCTGCTCGGCCGCTGAGAACGGCGAGCACTGAGAAAGGCATACACAATGAGTTCAGCCGCACGAATCGCGGGCAAAGTCGTCGTCATCACCGGCGGCGCGCGTGGCATCGGTTTCGCCACCGCGCGCAAGCTGCGTGACCTCGGTGCGCAGGTCGCCATCGGCGACGTCGACGAGGCCAAGGTCAAGGAGTCCAGCGCCGAGCTGGGACTCGAGGTGTACGGCAAGCTCGACGTCACCGATCCGGAGAGCTTCGAAGCCTTCCTCGATCAGGTCGAGCGCACCCTCGGACCGATCGATGTCCTGATCAACAACGCGGGCATCATGCCGGTCGGTCATTTCCACGAGGAGCCCGACCGCGTGTCCCGCCGCATGATCGACATCAACATCTACGGCGTGGTACTCGGCAGCAAGCTGGCCGCCCAGCGGATGCTGCCGCGCGGCTCCGGGCACGTCATCAACATCGCCTCGCTGGCCGGTGTGATCGCCACTCCGGGCCTGGCCACCTACGGCGGCAGCAAGGCGGCCGTGCTCACCATGACCGACGCCCTGTACGCCGAGTACCGCGGCACCGGCGTCGAATTCTCCTCGGTGGCACCGACCTTCACCAATACCGAACTGGTCGCGGGCACCAAGGGTGCCAAGGGCGTGCGCAACGCCGAGCCGGAGGAGATCGCCGAGGCGGTCGCCGAACTGATCGCCGAGCCGAAGCGGCGAGTCGCGGTCACCAAGCTGGCGGGCAGGCTGGCGAACCTGCAGTACTACTTGCCGAACAAGCTGCTCGACACGATCGGTGAGAAGTTCGGCATGAAGGAAGTCTTCCTCGGCGACGTCGACAAGGAAGCGCGCGCCGCCTACGAGCGTCGCGCCCGAGGCGAAGAGGACCAGGCGCAGTCCTGATCCTCTTCCCGCAGCGCCGGGCTCGTCAGACCGCGCGCAGCCGGTTGCGGCTGGCGTAGACGTGCTCGGCGATCAGGGTGGCGATCCGGTCCGGTGCCTCCAGCATGGGGACGTGCCCGACCCGGTTGACCAGGATGCGGTCGGCCGAGTCGGGCAGCTCCTTCAGGAAGCGCCGCGCGTAGACACGGTTGGGAATGAA
Source organism: Nocardia higoensis (assembly GCF_015477835.1). Classification (NCBI taxonomy): domain Bacteria; kingdom Bacillati; phylum Actinomycetota; class Actinomycetes; order Mycobacteriales; family Nocardiaceae; genus Nocardia; species Nocardia higoensis. The sequence goes on from NZ_JADLQN010000002.1 coordinate 719,959, forward strand.
CCGGTCGTACTCGGCCAGCAGCAGCCGCACCGGCGTCGTCAGTTCCGACAGGTCGCCGGGGACCGGGGCGCGCAGACTGCCGCGGATCAGTGGCATCATCGCCCGGCAGTTGACGGCCGCGGTGATGGTGGCCGTCGCGTCGCGGCGCGAGACCGCCGACGGATTCTTGGCCACCACGAACAGCGCCACCCGCCGTGCGAACGGATTGCCCGTGGTGAAGCCCGCCAGTCGCCTGCCCAGCCGCGCGAGCGGCACCAGGGACAGGAATTTGAGGGCGACTCGGAGCTGGGTGAGCGAGTGTGTCTTCCAGCCGCCGGTGGGCGCGATCAGGGTGAGGGTGCGGGCACGCTGACGCCTGGCCAGTTCGACGCCGACCCACGCGCCCAGCGAATTGCCCGCGATATGGCAGGTGCGCCAGCCCATCTCGTCGAGCCTGCGCTCCACCTCGTCGGCGAGCGCGGCGATGTCGATGGTGTCGCCGGTGATGTCCGGTCCGCCCCAGTGCCCGGCCAGCGCGGGCGCGAACACCTCGCAGTGCGAGCCGAGCAGCGTCGCGGTCTGCTCCCAGCAGTGCGGCGAGAGCATGAAGCCGTGCAGCAACAGCAGCGGGTCGCCGGAGCCGATGTGCAGCGCCCGCAGGGCGACGGGCTGTTCGGCGGCCCGGCGATCGTTCTTCCCGACGGACTTGTCCCGCCCGGCCTCTTCCGCGGCGGCCTGCTCGGAGTCGTCGGACTCGAACTCGTCGGCGCGCCTGGCGGCATCGGCGGGGTGGGGTTTGCCGACCGGGCGGGATCTGTCGGACGGGCGGGAGGTGTCGGACGTCATCGTCAGCACCCCTTCCTGGACCGCGTGGTCCGGGGCAGGTACATCTGAGCTGCATTGTACGGTCGGACGGTGCCGAACATTGTCTCAACGATCAACGCGAACGGGATCAGAGCCGCCGCGGGCAAAGGGATGCTCGCCTGGCTCGCGGCCACCGAAGCCGACGTCGTGTGCGTGCAGGAGACCCGCGCCACCGACGAGCAGACCCGTGCCGCGCTGGCGCCCGCACTCGACGACGGCTGGTTCCTGACCAACGCCGAGCCGAGCGCCAAGGGCAGGGCCGGGGTCGCGATCCTGTCCAGGCGCGCGCCGGACGCGGTGCGAATCGGGTTCGGCAGCGCCGAGTTCGACGCGTCGGGCCGCTACGTCGAAGCCACCTTCGGCGAGGTGACCGTGGCCAGTGTCTACGTGCACTCCGGGGAGGCAGGCACCCCGCGCCAGGACGAGAAGTACCGGTTCATGGCCGAATTCGGTGCCTACCTGAAGGGCAGGAACGACGGGGATGTCGTGGTGGGCGGTGACTGGAACATCGCGCACACCGAGCGGGATCTGAAGAACTGGAAGGGCAATCGCACTTCGGCGGGGTTCCTGCCGGAGGAGCGCGCCTGGATCGACGAGCTGATCGCCGCCGGATACGTCGATGTGGTGCGCGCCCTGCATCCCGGCGTCGACGGTCCCTACAGCTGGTGGTCCTATCGCGGCCGTGCCTACGACAACGACTCGGGCTGGCGTATCGATCTGCAGCTGGTGCGCGGCGAACTCGCGGGTCGCGCAAAACAGGCCGTGGTGGAACGGGCGCCGTCCTACGATCAGCGCTGGTCCGACCATGCGCCGGTCACCGTGCAGTACCGATGAACTCGTCGGTACCGATGCGCCCCGCGGTGCCGGTGAACCTCGCCGTATCGATGGGCGCCGCCGAGCCGATGGACACCTGTGGACAGATCGATACCGCTGTGCCGGTGAGCGCCGTGGTGGGGACCTGGGGCAGGCCCGCCGCCGATGAGTTCCCCGCCGACAGAAGGACCCGCGCACGATGAATCCGAAGGTTCTCCGAACAGTCGCGGCCCTGGGCGCGCTCGCGCTGGTGTTGTTGGTGTCGCTGCTGACCACCCGGGGCGCCGATCATTCCGTTTCGGACACCGCCCCTGGCACGAACGCGACGGCCGTCTCGACCGCGGTGCCGGACGCGGGGAGCGCCACGGCGGTGCCGAAACCCGGCGCGGCGAGCCCTGTCACCGCACCGTCGCGGGTCGCGGGCGTCCCGGATCGCGCCTACGACACCCTCGCCGAGATCGACGCCGGTCGCTGGCCCGACTCGGCGAACGCGCCCGGCACCAAGGGCGGCGAGCGATTCATGAACCGCGACAAGGATCTGCCGCTCACCGACAGTGCGGGCGAGAAGATCGCCTATCAGGAGTGGGACGTCAATCCCAAGCAGCGCAATCGCTCCCGCGACGCCGAACGCATCGTCACCGGCAGTGACGGTTCGGCCTGGTACACCGGCGACCACTACGAGAACTTCACGAGGATGCGCTGATGCCCCTACCGCTCTCGCAATTTCTCGCCCGCCCGATCGACGACGAGCCGGACGCCGGTGCGCATCCGGTGCTCGGGGCGCTGCCGGTGACCGCGCCGGAGCTGTCCGAGGTGCGCTATCGGGCGCCGGCCGGATTCGTGGTGCGGGAATTGCGCGGCGAGCGGATGCGCACCGTCGGCGGGTTGTTCGACGAGTGGGCGGCGGCTTTCCAGTTCCCCTACTACTTCGGCGCGAACAAGAACGCCTTCGACGAATGCCTGCGCGATCTGGACGATTTCCTCGGTGAGGCCGCCGGTTACGTCGCGGTGGTCCGCGATGCCGCCGAACTGCTGGCCGATCAGGTCGCCGAGCGCGAGTGGTTTGTGGAGGCGATGCGCGACTGTGCCGACCATTGGCGCCGTAGAGAGGTCGCGTTCCTGGTGGTCCTGCAGGACGAGCCCGGCGCGGACATGGTCGCGCTGACCTTGGACTGACCTTCCCGGGTCCGGCCGTCCTCCGGTCCGGTCGATCCCGGTCGGCTGTGCCAGGCGTGGCCGCCCACAGCCGACCGGTTCCCGGCGACGAACTCTGCGCGGCGTGTGAGGCTTGCAGGACGAGCACGGTCGCGCGAACCCCGGCCGACTCGGCTAGCCGTCCAGCAGGTCACGGTGTGCGCGGCGCCGACCCGGCGCGAGGTGGACCGGCGAAGCCCCGCCGCTCGCGTGGGTCAGCGCAGGCGGCCGGCCAGATCCTCGCCGAGCAGGACGAACACGTCGGTGGTGTGCTCGACGAGTTCGTCCTGGCTGAGGTCGATCTCGCCCTGCAACCACGAGGTCAGCGTGTGCACCAGGCCGCCGACCAGGTAGGTCGCGCGGAAGTCGATCACCGCGTCGGGCAGCGGATCGGTGATGCCGTAGAAGCCGACGCCCTGCGCGGCGACCATGCGCGCGAAGGCGCGGATCGTCTGGTTGCCGCGCGCCCGCAACTCCGGGGTGGCCATGCCCGCGACCAGCGCGACGTGGGCTTTGCGCGGGTCGTCGGTGAGCACGTGGATGCCTGCGGCGATGGCGGCGTGCGCTTTGCCCTTGGTCGTCTCGTCGGTGGTGTCGCGCAGCGCGTCGAGGATGGTCAGTGCCAGTTCCTCGGCGATGCGATCGAACAGCCCGGACAGCACCGCCTCGCGGCTGTCGAAGCTCTCGTAGTAGTAGCGCTCGTTGAGACCGGCCCGGCCGCACAGGCCGGAGACGGTCAGTTTGCCCAAGCCCTCGGTGCCGACGATGTCGAGCGCGGCATCGAGCAGCGCCGTGCGCCGCGCAGCCCTGCGCTCCTCGGCGGAGACGCCGCCATAGGTCCGCTGCGCAGTCACGCGTCCGATTCTGGCACGTTTTCGCGCGGCGGATGTTTGGCATGGGGTATTGCCAGAATTGGCTATCTGGTGGATTCTATTTCCAGATGACTCGACGAGGAGGCTCCCCGATGTCCCACGCGCCACTGTTCGACAAGCTCAGGTCGGATACGCCGAGCTCTCCCGAGCCGGGCTACTTCACCGACGACTCGATGATCCGGCGGGTGATGCGCAAGCGCGCGGTGGGCATCACCTACGGTCTGCGCGCGCTGGTCATCGGCGCGGTGCATCCGTTGCTGTATGTGGGCACCGCCGAGAACACCCACCACCGGACCACGCCGTACACCCGGCTGGCGATCACCGGCAAGCTGTTCGAGGCGGTCTTCCTCGGCAGCAAGGCCGAGGCCGACCGCGCGCTCGCCTACACCGGCAAGCGACACGTCAAGGTCAAGGGGCAGCTGCCCGAGGACGGGGGCGCGCACAACCCGGCGGGCACCCCCTACTCGGCGCTGGATCCGGAGCTGATGTTCTGGACGATGGCCTTCACCATGGACTCCGCCGAGGTCATGCACGACATCCTCGTCCGCGAGCTCACCGCGGGCGAGCGCGAGGGCCTCTACCAGGACTACGTCACCTGGGGCGTGCTGTTCGGCATGCCGCGCTCGGCCGCGCCGGACACCTATGCCGGGTTCCGCGAGCGCTTCGACGGCTACATCGCCTCGCTGGAACCGCACCTGACCGAGGAGGCCGCGCTGGTCGGCTCCTACCTGATGGGCGCGCGCATCCCGTATCCGCTGCCGATCCCGGCCCAGCAGGTCAGCGTGGGGTACTACCGGCTGGTGCAGGGCAGCCTGCCGCCCGCGGTCCGGGCGATGTACGGCCTGGAATGGGGTCCGCGCGAGCAGCGCCAGTTCGAGCTGGTCGCCCGTGGCGTGCGGGCCGCCCACCGGACGCCGAGCCGGCGGGTACGCCCGTTGCACAACGCCTTGCGTGGTCCGAGCGCGCCGCTGTACCAGGTCGCCGCCAAGCGGGAGGCCGGGCTGCAGCGCACCGGACAGGAGAGCATGCCCGGCGTGGATCCGCGTACCTGGGCGGAGCGGAATTCCGCTTGAGCGGCATGGGAAGATCGGAGGCATGTCCAGTCCTGCATCAGCCCCGGCCGCGGAGCGCAAGCAGCGTGTGCTGTCCGGGATCCAGCCGACCAGTGCCTCCTTCCATCTCGGGAACTATCTGGGGGCGCTGCAGTACTGGGTAGGGATGCAGGACAGCTACGACGCGCTGTACTTCATTCCCGATCTGCACGCCATCACCGTCAGCCAGGACCCCAAGCAGCTGCGGGCGCGCACCAGGGCGGCCGCGGCCCAGCTGCTGGCGATCGGCATCGACCCGAAGCGGTCGACGCTGTTCGTGCAGAGTCAGGTGCCCGAGCACGCCGAACTGGCCTGGGTGCTGAGCTGCATCACCGGCTTCGGCGAGGCGAGCCGGATGACGCAGTTCAAGGACAAGTCCGCCAAGCAGGGCGCCGAGAACGCCACCGTCGGGTTGTTCACCTATCCCGTGCTGATGGCCGCGGACATCCTGCTCTACCGCGCCCATCAGGTGCCGGTCGGTGAGGATCAGCGTCAGCATCTCGAGTTGACCCGTAATCTGGCTCAGCGCTTCAACACCCGCTTCAAAAAGACCTTCGTGGTGCCCGAGCCACACATAGTCAAGGGCACCGCCAAGATCTACGACCTGCAGGACCCGACCTCCAAGATGAGTAAGTCGGCGGCCTCGGACGCCGGCCTGATCAACCTGCTCGACGACCCGAAGATCAGCGCCAAGAAGATCCGCTCGGCCGTCACCGACACCGAACGCGAGATCCGCTACGACCCGGACCTCAAGCCCGGTGTCAGCAATCTCCTCGTGATTCTCGGCGCGCTGACCTCGACCCCGATCGTCACCCTCGAACGCGACTACGCGGGCAAGGGGTACGGCGACCTGAAGTCCGACGTCGCCGACGCCTTGGTCGAGTTCGTCACCCCGCTGCGCGACCAGGTGGACGAGTACCTCTCCGATCAGGGCGAACTCGACCGTATCCTCGCCGCGGGCGCGGAGCGGGCACGGGAGATCGCGGGCAACACCCTCGCACAGGTCTACGACCGGGTGGGTTTCCTGCCCCGCTAGCCCGGGTACGACGTGTGCGGGAGCGGGCCTCGAAGGGGTGAGCGCGGTGCAGGTGATCGACAATGTCAAGGCCCGTATCGAACGGGTCGTCGGGCAACGGCCCTGGCTCGACCATGTGATCCGGGCGGCGGGCCGCTACCGGTCCAGCCGAGGTGACCACTACGCCGCCGGCATCACCTATTTCACGGTGCTGTCGCTGTTCCCGCTGCTCATGGTGGCTTTCGCCATCGCCGGTTTCGTGCTGGCGGGCAACCAGGAGCTCTTCGACGAGTTGCAGTCCAAGATCGTCGAGAACATGCCGGGCGAATTCGGCACGCAGATCAACGATCTCGTCGACCAAGCGGTCGAATCGCGCAGCACGGTGGGCATCCTCGGACTGCTGACCGGTCTGTGGACCGGGCTGGGCTGGATGGGGAACCTGCGCGCGGCACTCACCGAGCAGTGGGACGGCGACCCACCCGACGAGGGCAACTTCCTGACCACCAAGCTCTCCGACCTCGGCGCGCTGATCGGTCTCGGTCTCGCGCTGGTGCTCTCGCTCGGTCTGTCGGCGGTGGGCTCGGGCGGGCTGGGCGCCCGGGTGGTCGAGGCGATCGGACTCGGCGATGTGTTCGGCATGGGCGTGCTGCTGCGCCTGCTCTCGATCGTGCTGGCCGTGCTGGCGACCTGGGCGGTGTACGTCTGGATCATCGCCCGGCTGCCCCGCACGAAGGTCACCCTGGCCAGTGCCGCCAAAGCGGGTCTGCTGGCCGCGGTGGCCTTCGAGCTGTTCAAGTACGTCGGCTCGATCTACCTGCGCTCGGTGCTGCAGAGCCCGGCGGGGGCGACCTTCGGTTCCATCATCGGCCTGATGGTGTTCAGCTACATCACCTACCGGATCATCCTGTTCGCGACCGCCTGGGCGGCCACCGCGGCGGAGAACGAACTGCCCGCCGAGATCGAGCCGCCCGCACCGGCGGTCATCCGGCCGCGGCTCGTCGACGCCAGGTCCTCCGGGGGGATCGGTGCGGCCGCGTTCGGTGCGGGCGCGCTGGCGATGCTGGCGCTGAGCCGATTGCGCGGCAAGTAGATCCGCGCATTTCTGTCATCGGGCGCTGTGACGCGCGATGCTGTGGGCGAGCTGTTCACCGAACCTTCGCCAGGACGGCACGGCCGCCGGGCCAGCGATGCGGGATCGCTCGATGCGCGGGCTGTCGGTCTCGGTCGGCGTGAACCGATCGTGCCGGGGCGGATCACCGGTGGCGGCGGTTGATCCGGAACGCGCCGAGGAGCAGCACGACGACGGCGACGCTGCCGACGATCATCAGCAGCGCCCGGGTGTCGGCGTGCGAGACGGTGTGCGGGGCAGCCAGATCGCCCTCCAGCGGCGGAGCCGCGGGCACCACGGTCGGCCCGTCGAACACGACCTCGGCACCCGGGAGCACCCCGACCGCGGCGATGTCGGCGTCCTCGGACAGCGCGAAACCGTAGTCGAGCAGGCGCGCGGCCTGTTCCCAGGGGCGGATCGGCCGCACGTCGGCCTGCAGCAGGGTGACGGCGAGACGGTGACCGTCGCGTTCGGCCGCCGCGACGAAGGTCTGGCGGGCGTCGTCGGTGAACCCGGTCTTGCCGCCCAGCGCGCCTTCGTAGTTGAACAGCAGGTGGTTGTCGTTGGCGATCGGGAAGCCGGGGTGGTCTTCGTCGTCCGGGATGCGCGGATCGGCGGGGTATCCGGGGAACTCGATCTGCTCGGTACCGACCAGCTCGGCGAACAGCGGGATGCTCATCGCTTCCCGCCACAGCGCCGAGAGGTCGTAGGCCGAGGTCGACATGCCCGGCCCGTCCAGACCGGAGGGCGTGGCGACGCGGGTGTCCAAGGCGAACAACGACTTCGCGACCTCGTTCATTCTCGCCACCGCCGCCTCGTCGCCGCCGAGCTGCGCGGCGATCATGTGCGCGGCGTCGTTGCCGGACACCATGACCAGCGCCTCCATCAGCTGACGGTTGGTATAGCGCCCGCCGGGGCCGATGCCTACGCGGGAGCCCTCCACGTCGGCGGCCTCCTGCGTGCCGACGACCACCTGGTCCATGTCGAGGGTGCGCAGCGCGACGATGGCCAGCAGCACCTTGATGGTGCTGGCGGGCCGGTAGCGGCCGTGCGGATCCTTGGCCGCCAGCACCGCGCCGGTGTCGAGATCGCTGACCAGCCAAGCGGTCGCCGAGATGTCGGCGGGCAGCTCCGGCGCGTCGTCGGGCACCACGACCCCGCATTCGCTCATCCGCTCGCCGCCGATCGCGGGCACCGGCACCGGCAGGGGACCCGGCGTGGGCTCGCCGGGCGCGGGCACCTCGGAGGCGTCGATCGGCGGACGCGGCAGGTTCTTCTGCGGGCAGGTGTCGGTGTTCGGCGTGCTGAACGGCGTCGAGGTCGATGTCGGCGGCGTCGGTTCGGCCACGACCGGCGCCGCGGCCGCCAGGACCGTCGCGGCGAGCGCGGTCGCGACGGTGAGTGCGGCGCGCGACCCGCGAACAAGAGCGGAGGAGCGAGATCTCATCGACAGCGAGCCTAGCGGTGAGGCTCGGTAGGAGCCCGGCGCCACCACGCGTGGCGTCGAGCGGGACCGGCACCCGCTCGGGAAGGGCCAGGTCTCGCGGGCCGCCCGCCGCCGAGTGCGCGCCGTAGCTGTCGGTGGGTGCTGGCATCATCGGCGAATCATCGTGTGCGACAGGGGGTTGGGATGTCGGTGCCGATCTCGCGGATGCCCAGTGCGCAGCGGCCGAGGGAACGGCTGCTCACGCTCGGGCCGCAGGCGCTCAGCGACGGCGAGCTGCTCGCATTGCTGCTGGGGCAGGGCAGGCGTGGTGCGAGCGCGCTGGAGCTGGCCGCCGAACTGCTCGCCGACCACGGCGGGATCACCGGGCTGGCGGCGGCACGGCCGGAAGAACTCGCCCGCCGGACCGGCGTCGGATCGGCCAAGGCGGCGGCCCTGGTCGCAGCCTTCCACCTCGCGAGCCGGTCCAGGGTCGAACAGGATCGGGCGCCGCGCCTGCTCGGTGCCGAGGATGTGGCCCGAGTCGCGCTACCGCAGTTCGCGGGCGCACGAGTGGAACGCATGCTGGTCCTGATCTGCGACGCTCAGCATCGGCTGCGCCGCACCGTCTTCGTCGCCGAGGGCGCGATCGACCGGGTGGCCGTCCCGGTCCGGGAAATCCTCAACACCGTCCTGCGCCACGACGGGCGCTGTTTCGCCGTCGTGCACAACCACCCCTCGGGTGATCCGCATCCCAGCATCGACGACCGCCGTGCCACCACACTGCTGCAGGCCGCCGCGGACACCGTCGGCCTGCGCTTCCTCGACCACGTGGTGCTGGCCCGGGATCGATGGGCCAGTGCCGCTCCGCTGCCCCTCGACGACAGCTGACCCGCGACGTCGTGGCCCATGCGGGTCCTGCCCGGCCGGCCGTGCCGAGCCTGCCGCCGCCCGGACCGCCGGTGTCCGCGAACGACGAAGGCCGCTCGCGTCCTGGCGGACACGAGCGGCCTTCGCCGCGAAGAAGCGGGATCAGCGGGTGAAGAGCAGGGCCCGCTTGACCTCCTGGATCGCCTTGGTGACCTCGATACCGCGAGGGCAGGCGTCGGTGCAGTTGAAGGTCGTGCGGCAGCGCCACACGCCCTCGACATCGTTGAGGATGTCCAGACGCTCGCGGGCGCCTTCGTCACGGCTGTCGAAGATGAAGCGGTGCGCGTTCACGATCGCGGCCGGGCCGAAGTAGCTGCCGTCGCTCCAGTACACGGGGCAGGAGGTGGTGCAGCAGGCGCACAGGATGCACTTGGTGGTGTCGTCGAACCGGGCGCGGTCGGCCTGGCTCTGGATGCGCTCACGGGTCGGCTCGTTGCCGGTGGCGATGAGGTAGGGCTTCACCGCGCGGAACGCGTCGAAGAACGGCTCCATGTCGACCACGAGATCCTTCTCCACGGGCAGGCCGCGGATCGGCTCGACGGAGACGGTGACGGACTTGCCGTCCTTGGGCAGCATGTCCTTCATGAGCACCTTGCAGGCCAGCCGGTTCACACCGTTGATCCGCATGGCGTCGGAACCGCAGACACCGTGGGCGCAGGAGCGCCGGAAGGTGAGCGTGCCGTCCAGGTAGGACTTGATGTAGATGAGCACGTTCAGGAAGCGGTCCGTCGGCAGGACCGGCACCTGGAACGACTCCCAGTGCGCGCCCTTGTCGTCCTCGGGGTTGAAGCGCGCCACCTTGACGGTGATCATCACCGAGCCCTCCGGCACCGGGGCCGGAGTCGACGGAGTGTTCTTCTCGAGTACGGCAGTCATCAGTACTTACGCTCCATCGGCTCGTAGCGGGTCTGCACCACCGGCTTGAAGTCGAGCCGGATGTCGGACAGCAGATCCGTGCCCTCCTTGTAGGCCATCGTGTGCCGCATGAAGTTCACGTCGTCGCGGTCCGGGTAGTCCTCGCGGGCGTGGCCGCCGCGCGATTCCTTGCGGTTGAGCGCGCCGGCGACGGTGACCTCGGCCAGTTCGAGCAGGAAGCCCAGCTCGACGGCCTCGAGCAGGTCGCTGTTGTAGCGCTTGCCCTTGTCCTGCACCGTGATCCGCGAGTACCGCTCCTTGAGCGCGTGGATGTCGGTGAGGGCCTGCTTGAGGGTGTCCTCGGTGCGGAACACCGAGGCGTTGTTGTCCATCGACCGCTGCAGCTCGGTGCGGATGTCGGCCACCCGCTCGTTGCCGTGGTCGGACAGGATCAGCGCCAGCCAGTCCTGCACCATCTGTGCCGGGTTCTCCGGCATCTCCACGAAATCGCTGCGCTCGGCGTACTCGGCGGCGGCGATGCCCGCGCGGCGGCCGAAGACGTTGATGTCGAGCAGCGAGTTGGTGCCCAGGCGGTTCGCGCCGTGCACCGAGACGCAGGCGCATTCGCCCGCGGCGTAGAGACCGGGGACGACGTCGGTGTTGTTGCGCAGCACCTCGCCGCGGATCCGGGTCGGGATGCCGCCCATCACGTAGTGACAGGTCGGGAACACCGGCACCAGTTCCTTGACCGGGTCCACGCCCAGGTAGGTCCGGGAGAACTCGGTGATGTCGGGCAGCTTCTCCTCGAGCACGTCCTCGCCGAGGTGGGTCACGTCGATGTAGACGTAATCCTTGTTCGGCCCGGCGCCGCGGCCCTCGAGCACCTCGAGCACCATCGAGCGGGCAACGATGTCGCGGGGCGCGAGGTCCTTGATGGTGGGGGCGTAGCGCTCCATGAAGCGCTCGCCGTCGGCGTTGCGCAGGATGCCGCCCTCGCCGCGGACCGCCTCGGAGATGAGGATTCCGAGCCCGGCCAGACCTGTCGGATGGAACTGGTGGAACTCCATGTCCTCGAGCGGCAGACCCTTGCGGAACACGATCGCCATGCCGTCGCCGGTCAGCGTGTGCGCGTTCGAGGTGGTCTTGTACATGCGACCCGAGCCGCCGGTGGCGAACACGATCGACTTGGCGTGGAAGATGTGCAGCTCGCCGGTGGCCAGCTCGTAGGCGACCACGCCGGTGGCGACCGGACCGCGCTCGGTCTCGGTGAGTACCAGGTCGAGCACGTAGAACTCGTTGAAGAACTCCACGTCGTGCTTGACGCAGTTCTGGTACAGCGTCTGCAGGATCATGTGGCCGGTGCGGTCGGCCGCGTAGCAGGCCCGGCGCACGGGGGCCTTGCCGTGGTCGCGGGTGTGACCGCCGAAGCGACGCTGGTCGATCTTGCCTTCGGGGGTCCGGTTGAACGGCAGACCCATCTTCTCCAGGTCGAGCACCGCGTCGATGGCCTCCTTGGCCATGATCTCCGCGGCATCCTGGTCGACGATGTAGTCACCGCCCTTGACGGTGTCGAAGGTGTGCCACTCCCAGTTGTCCTCTTCCACGTTGGCCAGCGCGGCGCACATGCCGCCCTGGGCCGCGCCGGTGTGGCTGCGGGTCGGGTACAGCTTGGTCAGCACGGCCGTCCGGACACGGGGGCCCGCCTCGATGGCCGCGCGCATACCCGCGCCGCCGGCACCGACGATGACGACGTCGTAGCGATGTTCCTGCACAGGACGGGCTGCGACGGCGCCGCTGTTGCGTTCGCTGGACTCACTCATGCGAGGTGGCCTGTTCCTAACTGATGTTGGGGTCGAAAGTGAAGATGACGTAGGTGCCGACGCCCATGATCAGGATCATCGAGACGGCCAGCAGGACCTTGAGCCAGAAGCGGGTCGAGTCCTTGCGGGAGTAGTCGTCGATCACGGTGCGCAAGCCGTTGCCGCCGTGCAGCTGCGCCAGCCAGAGCATGGCCAGGTCCCAGATCTGCCAGAACGGCGAGGCCCAGCGTCCGGCCACGAAGCCGAAGTTCAGCCGCTTCACGCCGCCGTCGAGCATCAGCATGATGAAGATGTGGCCGAAGACCAGCACGATCAGCAGCAGGCCGGAGAAGCGCATGAACATCCACGCGTACTTCTCGAAGTTGTTGCCCGAGCGAGCGCGCGGCGAGCGCGGCAGGTCGAGGCTGGCAGGCCGGTCGTAGGACTTGCCGAGAACAGGTGCGCTCATCGTGATCAGTGCTCCGTCAGCAGGTAGAAGAACATGCGGCCGATGCCCGCGCCCGCGGTCACGACCGTGACGGCCAGCACGACCCAGAGCATCTGACGCTGGAAACGCGGGCCTTCCGACCAGAAGTCGACCAGGATCACCCGCACGCCGTTGAGTGCGTGGAACAGCACGCACACGACCAGGCCCATCTCCATGAGCGCGACCACGGGCGTCTTGTAGATCTCGATCGCCTCGTTGTACATCTGCGGGCTGACCCGCACCAGGGCAGTGTCCAGCACGTGCACGAAGAGGAAGAAGAAGAGTGTGACACCGGTGATCCGGTGCAGCGCCCAGGACCACATTCCGGGGTCGCCTCGATAGAGCGTCTTCCGCTTCGGCTGAGCCGGAGCTTCGATCGTGGTCATAGAGTGCGCTGCCTCCAACGTCGTCGATGGACCCGGTTGCAGGCCCGGTGCCGACCGCGTGTGGGATGGGGCGAAATCCCCAGGTGGCTGTGCCTTGCTCCTCTAGCACGTGCCCGCTGTCGGGAACCTGAACCGATCTATCTCGGACTCTAATCCTCTCCGAATCGCGGAACTAATTCGGCGTGCCGTGCGTTGCACGCCCGCCACGTGGGTTAGGTTTACCTTTGTTGCTGTCAAACGGGGTGCGCTTCGCCGTGTTCGCGCGTTGCTCAGGCCTGTTCGAGGGGAGGTCGACTGTGCCCGAAATCGACTGGAATGCATTGCGCGACAAAGCACTTGAGGCGATGCGGCACGCCTATTCGCCGTACTCGCGGTTCCCGGTGGGCGCCGCGGCTCTCAGCGCCGACGGCAGAATTGTGAGTGGATGCAATGTGGAAAATGTCTCATACGGCCTGACCCTGTGTGCCGAATGTGTACTCGTCGGTAACTTGATTGTGACCGGCGCCAGGCGATTGATCGCGGTGTCGGTCTGCGATTCCTGGGGCGAAATTCTGACCCCCTGCGGGCGCTGCCGCCAGGTGTTGCTCGAACATGGCGGCGCCGAGTTGCTCATCGACCATTCCGACCGCCCGCGCCCACTGGGCGAACTGCTTCCCGAGGCGTTCGGGCCCGGCCATCTGGCGGCAGGGCAGACCTGACGGAGGAACCCCGCCGCGCGTGATCACCGCCGCGCGCAATTCTGCCGCATGCCAGACTGGCCCCGTGACAGCTCTGGACGCGGTTTCGATCATCACGACCAAACGCGACGGTGGGCAACTGTCCGGCGAGCAGATCGACTGGGTGATCGACCGGTTCACCCTCGGCGAGGTCACCGACGAGCAGATGGCCGCGCTGGCGATGGCGATCTGCTGGCGAGGGATGACCCGCGCCGAAACCGCGCGCTGGACCGCCGCCATGATCGCCTCGGGGCAACGGATGGACTTCACCGATCTGCCCCGCCCCACCGTCGACAAGCACTCCACCGGCGGCGTCGGCGACAAGATCACCCTGCCGCTCGCGCCGCTGGTCGCCGCGTGCGGTGCGGCGGTGCCGCAACTGTCCGGTCGCGGCCTCGGCCACACCGGCGGAACCCTGGACAAGCTGGAGTCGATCCCGGGCTGGCGGGCCGACGTGTCGCCCGCGCGATTGCGGGAGATCCTCGCCGACCCGGCCGTCGGCGCGGCGGTGTGCGCGGCGGGCGCGGATCTGGCCCCGGCCGACAAACGCCTCTACGCGCTGCGCGATGTCACCGGCACCGTCGAATCGATCCCGCTGATCGCCAGCTCCATCATGAGCAAGAAGATCGCCGAGGGTACCGCCGCGCTGGTGCTGGACGTGAAGGTCGGCGCCGGCGCCTTCATGAAGGACGTGGCGAGCGCGACCGAACTGGCGACCACCATGGTCGAACTCGGCGCCGACGCCGGGGTCCGCACGGTCGCCCTGCTGACCGCCATGGACACTCCACTCGGGCGCACCGCGGGCAACGCGCTGGAGGTGGCCGAGTCGGTGGAGGTGCTGGCGGGCGGCGGACCGGCCGACGTGGTCGAGCTGACGATGGCGCTGGCCACCGAGATGGTCGCCCTCGCCGGCCTCGACGCGGACCCGGCGCGGGTGCTCGCCTCCGGCCGCGCCATGGACCACTGGCGCTCGATGGTGCGTGCCCAGGGCGGCGACCCCGACGCGCCCCTGCCGCGCGCCGCGCACACCGAGACGCTGCGCGCCGAGCGAGACGGCGTCCTCACCAGGCTGGATGCCCTCGGCGTGGGGCTGGCCGCCTGGCGCCTGGGCGCGGGCCGGGCCAAGCAGGGCGATCCGGTGCAGTTCGGCGCCGGAGTGGAGATGCACGCCAAGCCAGGTGCGGTGGTGCGCGCCGGGGACCCGCTGTTCACCATGCACACCGACACTCCGCGGACCTTCCCCGCCGCGGCGTCGGCGTTGACCGAGGCGATCGACATCGGAGACCGGGCGCCGGACGCCAGGCCGCTCCTTCTCGATCGCATCGGCTGACCACCCGCACGCTCACAACAGTCCGGTCCCGCGGGAGTGGCTGGGAAGGTGGACGGAACCGGTCGCGGCGGTGACCTTCCGGTGTCACCACCGCGGTCCGCTGCCGAAACGAGGGACCGCGGCTAACGTATTGCTATGACAGGACCGACGCCACCGACCCTCGCTTCGATCCGCCGAGCGCCCAAGGTCTTGCTGCACGATCACCTCGACGGTGGTCTGCGGCCCGTGACGGTGCTGGAACTCGCCGCCGACTGCGGGTACGACGAGCTACCGGCCGACAACGAGGCGGACCTGGAGGCCTGGTTCCGCGAATCCGCCGACTCCGGCTCGCTGGAACGCTATCTGGAGACCTTCGCCCATACCGTCGCCGTCATGCAGACGCCCGAGGGCCTGCGCCGGGTCGCCCGCGAATGCGTGCTCGATCTGGCCGCCGACAGCGTCGTCTACGCCGAAGTGCGCTTCGCTCCCGAGCAGCATCTGGAACGCGGGTTGAGCCTCGACGAGGTGGTCGAGCACACACTGGCCGGATTCCGGGAGGGCGAGGCCGAGGCCGCCGCGGCCGGGCAGCCGATCGTGGTGGTCTGTCTGCTGACGGCCATGCGGCACGCGGCGCGCTCACGCGAGATCGCCGAACTGACGGTGCGCTGGCGTGACCGCGGTGTCGGCGGCTTCGACATCGCGGGGGCGGAGGCCGGTTACCCGCCCACCCGGCACCTGGACGCCTTCGAGTACATGCGCGCCAGCAATGCCTACTTCACCATTCACGCGGGCGAGGCCTTCGGGTTGCCCTCCATCCACGAGGCGCTGGCCTACTGCGGATGCGACCGGCTCGGGCACGGGGTGCGCATCATCGACGACATCCGGGTGCCCGGCGGCGATATCGCCGCCGCCGAACTCGGCAGGCTGGCCTCCTATGTGCGCGACAAGCGCATTCCGCTGGAGCTGTGCCCGTCGTCGAACGTGCAGACCGGAGCGGTGCCCTCGCTCGACAAGCACCCCTTCGACCTGCTGGCCCGATTGCGCTTCCGCGTCACCGTCAACACCGACAACCGGTTGATGAGCGACACCACCATGAGCAAGGAGATGTTCGAGCTGTCCCAGACCTTCGGTTACGGCTGGAGCGACCTGGAGCGGTTCACCATCAATGCCATGAAGTCGGCGTTCGTCCCGTTCCCGGAACGCCTGCGCATCATCGACGACATCATCAAACCCGGGTACGCGGTCCTGATCGGCTGACCGGCTTCCGCCGGTCAGCCGCGGACGTCGACGCCGCTTCTACTCCGAGATCAGGCGGGCTTCGAACGCTCGCTCCAGCTCTCGCCAGGCCTGCGCCTCGGCATGGAACGGCGGGTTCGGGGCCAGCCGGGTCGGGTCCGGGTTGAGCAGATAGGACACGTACCAGCCCAGCGGGGTGGATTTGGCCAGCGCGACCTCGACCGCGTCGTCGTCGGCGTAGTCGGCCGCATCGGTGAACAGTTCGACGGCGAGGTCGAGCTGATCGATGTCGACCGCGTCCGGTCCCTCGGCCAGATCGTCGGCCAGGCCCGGCAGCACGTAGACGTTCTCGTCGGTCACCTCGACCTCGAGCGAGCCGTCGATGGCGGCGGTCTGCACCTCGCCGAAGGTGCTCACCCTGGCCAGGTCGTGCTCGTGGTCGTCGGCCAGGTATCGGGCGAGCGCGCGCTCGGAGGCGAAGGTGAGGATCTCGCCGTCGTTGCCCAGGAAGATCGGCTCGTCGTCGAGGTAACAGCGCAGCGTGAAGTGGGTGCCCTCGCTGGTGATGATCTTCACCGGGTCGATGCCGACCTCGTGCCAGAACGAGTCGTCCTCTTCGTCCTGCGCGTCGTGCTCGTCCTCGCTCTCGTCGAGATCGACCGGCTCGAACTCGGCCTCCACCTCGCTCTCGGCCGCGTCGTCGGCGTCGACGATGTTCTCCTCGGCGGCCAGCAGTTCGGCCTCGGCGTTGGAGACCGCCGTGGCGTCCACCTCGGGGGTGCTGACCACGGAGTCGACGGCGTCGAGCACATCGTCCCAGTCCTTGGCGATGGCAGCGCCGATCTGGTCCCAGAGCTCCTCGCCGTCGCGTCCGACGAACGCGCTCGCCCCGCCGGGCAGCGCGCCGAGCACCGGGTGCGAGCTGAAGAACTTGGTCACCACGTCGAGCTCGCACACATCGCCGAGGTTGCGCACCATATCGAGGG
Organism: Nocardia higoensis; assembly: GCF_015477835.1. NCBI lineage: Bacteria > Bacillati > Actinomycetota > Actinomycetes > Mycobacteriales > Nocardiaceae > Nocardia > Nocardia higoensis. The sequence continues at coordinate 737,022 of NZ_JADLQN010000002.1, forward strand.
TGTCCTCGAGTTCGGCGACGGTCTCCGGCTCCGGGTCACCGGCGGCGAGCTCGGGCACGCCGACCAGGTCGAAGGTGTGATGCTCCTGCGGTTCCAGTTCCACCGCCGACAGCCCGACCACCACTTTCCACGCGGGATGGTCCACCAGGTCGTTGTCGGTGTCGGTGCGGACGAAGGCCGCGAGTTCCGCGACGGACTCGAATCCGTAGAGAGTGTCCTCGTGTCCGAGGAACGCCATCCACTCGTCGTCACCGTCACGCCAGCGCGGTGCCCACAGGGTGACGAGATCGCCGTCGGTCAGGCCGAGCTCGATCGGGACGATGTCTCCAGAAGCCATGAGCGGAAGCCTATCGAGCTTCCGGCTCAGGCACTATCCGGCCTGCCTCCGAGCGGGCCGGGAATCGAGGTCGTGTCCGGAGCGAACGACTCGTTCAGTGCCGCAACGACCTTGGAACGCTGCTCGCCCGCGTCCTCGGCGGCCTGCCTGCACGCCCAGATGATCAGCTGACCGACTTCGGCCGGGGCCATCGTCGTCACCGCCTCCGACAGCCGCAGACCCACCAGCGCTCCGTTGCTGTCGACCTCCACGCCGACCGCGCCGTCCTCGCTGGTGAAGCTGCCGCGAACCTGGCCCAGGCCGTACAGGGCGGCCTCGAGGGCCTCCAGTTTGGCGGTCGCGTTGGCGACCAGGGCGTCCATCTCAGCGCTCACAGTGGCCTCATCCAGGTGGTCGGTCCGGTGTCGGCGTCGTCGATCCGGTCGAGCTCGTCGACCGCCTGCTGACGAGTGGGCAGGCCGAGCTTGTCCAGGATGTCGGCAGGCATGCCCGTCTCGGCGAGCAACTCGCGGCGCTTGGCCCGCGCGGCGATGGCCGAGCGCTGGGTCAGCCGCAGGATCTCGTTGGCCAAGGCCTGCGCGCCGTAACGGTATTCGCTGCGTTCGAACTTGATCTCCACCGGCATGCCCTGATCGGTCGCGCGCACCGCGATGGTGCCCGACCGGTTCTGGCTGACCGCGACGGTGACGTTCGGGATCTGCTGTTCGCTCATTCTGTGGGCCTGTAGAAGCCGTAGAACTCCATACCCATGTTCTCCGTTCGGATGTTACTGATCGAGACCGGATCGCCGGCCTCGATGAGCTGACCGTTGCCGACCACCATGGCGACGTGGCCGTCCCACACCGCCAGGTCGCCGGGCATCAGCTCGCCGGGCGAGACCTGCGGGTGACCGATGTGCTGTTCCTGCGCCAGTCGCGGCAGCTCCACGCCGGCCTCGCCGTAGGCCCACTTGGTCAAGCCGCTGCAATCGATGCCGGAACCCGGGGTGTTGCCGCCCCAGACATAGGGCGTGCCGGTGGCGCTGATGGCCGCGGTGACCGCCTGGGCGGCCTTCTCGTTCGGCGCCTCCACCACGCTGCCGTCGGGCAGGGTGATCTTCACGCCGTCGGAGGTGGCATTCGACGAGTTCGAGCTGTTCGAGTTCTGACCGCTCGGTGTGGTCGCCGCCGGGGTGGTCGAGGTATCGGCCTGTGCGACCTGCTTCAGCGGCGTGCTCGCCATCGAGGTGACCAGCGAACCGGCCTGCCCGGCCATCCCCAGCAGGCTCTGCAGGCCGGAGCCCGCCTGGCTGGTGATCGCCCCGGGCAGACTCGCGACCGCCGGACTCGACGGTGCGGGGGTCAGTTGGGTGATCGCGGCGGTCTGGGTGTCGAGTTCGCTGCGCACCCGCCCGACCACGCCGATGCCCTGGTTCAGGTGATCGATGGCTGAGCCCACCAGCAGCGTGAAGCCCTGCGGCGTGGCCACCGTGGGGCCGAGCGCGGTGGCGGTGCTCACGAAGGACTGCACGATGGTGTTCAGGTCTTTCTGGCCCGTTTCCACTTCCGCGGCAGCCTGATTCACGACCGTGGCCATCTCCGTGCCGCGGTCGGAGATGGTGGCCGCGGAGGTCTGCACGCGCAGTGCCTTCGAGGTGGCCGAATCGGCCGCGACGCCGTCCCACGCGGTATTGAGCTGGTTGATGCTCGCCTTGCCGAACTGGTGCAGTTGATCGAGCGCGGTGGAGGTGGACACCAGCGCGTCGCCGGGGCCGCCGCTGGGCTGCACGCCCGTGCCGAAGCTGCCGAGCAGGTCGAGCAGGGGCTTGACCAGCACGTTGATGTCGATCACCGGTTCACCCGTCCACGTCTGTCGCGCGCAGGGCCGCGGCGTTGTTCAGGTCGGTCTCGGTGAGCACGGTGGCCGAGGCCGCGGCCGCGCCGCCCATGCTCGACAGCACCGCGGACAGCTGGGCGATCGAGGCCACGTGCCCGGCGTGCGCCGCGGTGTAGGCGGCCATGAAGTCACCGCCGATGAGACCCATGATCGGGCCGAGCAACGCGGGCGACGCGCCCGCGGCCCCCGCCGCGATTCCGGCCATCTCACCCGCCATGACACCGGCTGTCGCGCCATAGGCGACGATGCCATCGGTGTCCGCCGACATCTTGGTCATGATGTGCTTCCCCCATCCGTTCGTTCCCAGGCAGAGTACGTCATCCACCTATTTCGACGCGCCGTCCCGCCGCGCGGTTCCACCCCCCCTGGAAAAAGACTCACCCGCAATCGGACTCGCGCCGTCGATCCCCTGGCAGCCGACACTCTGATCATGGATGGCCCGACCCCGGATCGCGAACGACCTTATCGTTCCATCATGCGCACCCACACCGTGGCTCACCCGCTGGCCGCCGCCCTGTTGACGACGATGCGCGACGAGCGCAGCAGCGACGCCGCGTTCCGTGCGGCGCTCGCCGATCTCACCGGAATCCTGATCTACGAGGCACTGCGGGACGCCCCGGTGTCGACCTACGAGATCACCACCCCGGTCGCCCCGGCCGTCGGCATCCGGCTGGCGACGCCGCCGCTGCTGGTGCCGGTACTGCGGGCAGGCCTCGGCATGGTCGATACCGCGTCCGGCCTGATTCCCGAGGCCAGAGTCGGTTTCGTCGGTGTCGCCCGCGACGAGTCCACCCACCGGCCGGTGCCCTACATGGAGTCGCTGCCCGAGAACCTCGCCCACATCCCGGTGTTCGTGCTCGATCCGATGCTGGCCACGGGCGGCTCCATGCGGTACACCCTGGAACTGCTGGTCGCCAGGGGAGCCACCGACATCACCGCGCTGTGCGTGGTCGCCGCACCCGAAGGCATCGCCACTCTGGAGAACAGTGGGCTGCCGGTGCGGCTGGTGACCGCCGCCGTCGACGACGGGCTGAACGAGAACGCCTACATCGTGCCCGGTCTCGGCGACGCGGGCGACCGCCAGTTCGGCCCTCGCTGAGGCTGGTGCCCGCACCGCCGCGGCTGTGCCCCCGCGGCTGGTTCGCCGCCTCGGATCCGCTCGGCCGGAACGATTTTCCGGCCGATCGACTCGTCGCGCCGCCACGGTGCGGCGGGGAGGCCGCCGTCGGGGGCCGGATCAGAGCGCTCGGCAGAACTCGGCCAGCTCCGAAAGTCGTCGCCGTGCCGCGTCTTCGGCGTGCGGGAGATCCGCGCGGCCGGACACCGGCAGGACGACCTCCAGGTAGCACTTGAGTTTCGGTTCGGTCCCGGACGGCCGGATCACCACACGCGACCGCTCGCCTTCGAAGATCAACGCGTCGGTCCGCATCCGGCCGCGCGCCAGGAGTTGGTCGGTGAAGCGCATCGGCTCACCCGCGATCACCTCCGGCGGGGTGGCGCGCAGGCGGGCGACCACCGATACCGCGGCGTCCGCGTCGGCCAGGCGCAGCGAGACCTGATCGCCCGCGTGCAGACCGAAGGACAGCGCGTAGTCGTCCAGTTCGTCCCACAGCGTACGTCCACGGGCCTTGACGGCGGCCGTCATGTCGGCGGCCAGCACCGCCGCGGAGATGCCGTCCTTGTCGCGCACCACCGACGGGTCGACGCAGTGCCCGATCGCCTCCTCGTAGGCGTAGACCAGGCCGTCACCGGCGCGGGCCAGCCATTTGAACCCGGTCGGCGTCTCCGCGTAGCGGGCCCCCCGCGCCGCCGCCAGCTTCGACAACAGCCGGGAGGACACGATCGTGGTGGCCACCAGCGCGTCCGGCCCGGCGGTGCGCAGTACCCGGTCGGCGAGCAGCACGCCGGTCTCGTCACCGCGCAGCATCCGCCATCCGCCGGGGCCCGGCACCCCGATGGCGCACCGGTCGGCGTCGGGGTCGAGGGCGATGGCCAGATCGGCGTCCACCCGCCGCGCGGTCGCCAGCAGCAGATCGGCGGCGCCGGGTTCCTCGGGGTTGGGGAAGGCCACGGTCGGGAAGTCCGGGTCGGGGTCGAACTGTTCGGCCACGACGTGCACATCGGCGAATCCGGCCGCCGACAGCGCGCGCAGCACCGTCTCGCCGCCCACGCCGTGCAGCGGGGTCACCGCGATCCGGATCGGCGCGCGTGGTCCGTCGCCGCCGATGCGCGAGGGCAGTTCGGCGACCCGCGCCAGATAGTCGCGCAGCAGGGTGTCGTCCGCGGGCCGGACGTGGCTGCGGGCGAACGGCGGCGCGGCGGCGTCGATGCAGCGTTCGATCTCGGTGTCGGCGGGGGCGATCAGCTGTGAGCCGCCGTCCAGGTACAGCTTGTAGCCGTTGTCGGAGGCGGGATTGTGCGAGGCGGTGATCTGAACCCCGGCCACCGCCCCCGACGCGCGCACCGCGTAGGCGAGCACCGGGGTGGGCAGCGGTCGCGGCAACAGCGTCACGGGAAAGCCCGCGGCCTGGAAGATCTCCGCGGTGACGGTCGCGAACTCCGCCGAGCCGTGTCTGGCGTCGCGCCCGACGACCACCCGGCCACCGCCGAGGCAACGCTCGCGCAGCCAGGCGGTCACCCCGGCGGTGGCGCGGGCGACGGTGTCGGCGTTCATCCCGTCGGGGCCATCGCGCAGCGGGCCACGCAGTCCCGCGGTACCGAAGCGCAGCATCTACAGCCGTTCCAGCACGCCGCGCAGCAGTTTGCCCAGGCGCGGCGCGGCGGCCGCACCCTCGGCCAGCACCTCGGCGTGCGAGAGGTGTTCACCGGTCACGCCCGCGGCCAGGTTGGTCACCAGGGAGAGCCCGAGCAGACGCACCCCGAGCGAGCGGCAGGCGATCGCCTCGAGCACCGTGGACATACCGACCAGGTCGGCGCCCAGGGTGGCGAGCATGCGGATCTCGGCGGGCGTCTCGTATTGCGGTCCGGTCAGTCCCGCGTACACCCCTTCGGTGAGGCCGGGGTCGACCTCGCGGGCCAGTGCGCGCAGCCCCGGGTCCCAGGCGTCGACGAGATCCACGAACGCGGCCCCCGCCAGCGGGGAACGGCCGGTCAGGTTCAGGTGATCGGCGATCAGCACCGGCTCGCCCACGCTCAGGCCGGGGCGGATGCCGCCCGCGGCGTTGGTCAGCACGATGATCTCCGCGCCCGCCGCCACCGCCGCGGTGACCGGGTGGACCACCTCGGCGGGGGAGTAGCCCTCGTAGAGGTGCTGGCGCCCCATCAGCACGAGCACCTGGTCGCCGCCGACGGGGACCGAATGCAGCACGGGCACATGACCCTGCGCCGTCGGCGTCCCGAAGCCGGGCAGTTCGGGCATGGGCACCGAGGCGGTGGGGGCGCCGAGTTCGGCGGCGGCGGCCTGCCACCCCGATCCGAGCACCACCGCGACGCGATGGCGCGGCGCTCCGGTCCGTTCGGCGATCGCTGCGGCGGCCTGTTCGGCAAGCATGGCACCAGTATCGCCGTCCTGGCGGCGTCCTGTCGCGCCGGGGCGGGCGACCCGCCTGCCGGGTACGTACCGCGCCGCGCACCGCGCGCAGTGCCAGACTGTGTGCCATGCCACTACCGCCTCCCGCCGATCCGGCCCGGCTCGACGCCGTCGTGCGTGCCGACGCGGCGGTGCTCGCGGCCGGACCACGGCTGGTCGCTCTCTCGCACGCGCTGCACGCCGAACCGGAACTGGCCTTCGCCGAACAGCGCAGCGTCGCCAAGGTCGTCGAACCACTGGCCGAGCGCGGCTTCACCATCCGCCGCGAGGTGGCGGGCCTGCCGACCGCCTTCCGCGCCGAGTACGGCAGCGGCGCACTGACCGTCGGCCTGTGCGCCGAGTACGACGCGCTGCCCGAGATCGGGCACGCGTGCGGGCACAACATCATCGCCGCCGCGGCGGTGGGCGCCGCGCTCGGACTCGCCGAGGTCGCCGACGCGCTCGACCTCACCGTGGTCGTGCTCGGCACGCCCGCCGAGGAGAGCGGCGGCGGCAAGGTGCTCATGCTCGAGGCGGGCGTCTTCGACGACATCGCGCTGGCGATGATGGTCCATCCCGGCCCGCTGGAGATCGCGGGAGCGCACTCGCTGGCGCTGGCCGACATCGCGGTCCGGTTCCACGGCAAGGAGGCCCACGCCAGCGCCGCGCCGGATCAGGGCCGCAACGCGGGCGACGCGGCGACGGTCGCGCAGGTGGCGCTGGGTTTGCTGCGTCAGCACCTGCGGCCCGGCCAGCAACTGCACGGTATAATCAGCGACGGTGGTGTGGCCCCGAACATCGTGCCCGGCCATGCGGAACTGCTGTACTACCTGCGCGCAGCCGACTCCGCGTCGCTCGACGACCTGATGCGACGAGCCTCGGCCTGCTTCGAGGCGGGCGCCCTCGCGACCGGTTGTACGCACGAGATCCGGACGGTGGCGCCCACCTACACCGAGCTCACGCCCGACCCCGGTCTGCTGGCGGTCTATCGCGAACAGATCGCCGGCCTGGGCCGGGTACCGATCACCGCGGATCTCGAGGCGCGGCGACCGCTCGGCAGTACCGACATGGGCAACGTCACCAACGTGATCCCGGGCATCCATCCGGTCATCGCCATAGACACCGATGGGGCGGTGACGCATCAGCCGGGGTTCGCCACGGCCGCCGTCAACGCCTCGGCCGACCGTGCGGTGACCGACGGCGCGCTCGCGCTCGCGCGTACCGCGATCGCCGTTGCCCGCGATGAACACCACAGAGAGAGTCTGTTGCAGCGTCTGGCCCGACGACAGGAGGAATTTCGGTGAACGATCTCGGCCGGTCCCTCGAGCATGCGCACAGCCCCGCGGGCGCGGGCGCATGCGTGACCGCGGAAGGCCCGGCGACGGACACCCCGGCGACGGACACGAGCACCGCCACCGCGGCCGAGGCCCCGGACGCGGAACCGGTGCAGGCTCTCTCGCCCGGCGGGCATCCCGTGATCGAGAAGTGGCTGGCCGCCCACGGCGCCGAGCTGATCCGGTGGCGCAGGCACATCCACGCCCACCCGGAACTGTCCCGCACCGAGTTCGCCACCACGGAGTTCCTCGAGGAACGGTTGACCGAAGCCGGGCTGACTCCCCGCCGAATTCCCGGCGGCACCGGACTGCTGTGCGATATCGGCCCCGACACCGACTCGGCGCCACGCATCGCGTTGCGCGCCGACATCGACGCACTGCCGCTGCAGGAGTTCACCGGCCGGCCCTACTCCTCGACCGTGCCCGGCGTCTCGCACGCCTGCGGTCACGACGCGCACACCACCATCCTGCTCGGCACCGCCCTGGCCTTGGCCCAGGTGCCCGAGCTGCCGGTCGGTGTGCGGCTGGTCTTCCAGCCTGCCGAGGAGGTCATGCCGGGCGGCGCGATCGACATGGTGGCGGCCGGTGCGACGGCCGGGGTGGACCGCATCTTCGCGGTGCACTGCGATCCGCGCCTCGAGGTCGGCCGGGTCGGTGTGCGGGTGGGCGCGATCACCTCGGCTGCCGACACCGTCGAGCTGGTGCTCGACTCGCCCGGCGGGCACACCTCGCGCCCGCACCTGACCAGCGACCTGGTCTACGCCATCGGCACGGTCATCACCGGCCTGCCCGGCCTGCTCAGCCGGCGCATCGATCCCAGGACCAGCACCGTGATGGTGTGGGGCGCGGTGTCGGCGGGCAAGGCGCCGAACGCGATCCCGCAGACCGGAATGCTCACCGGCACCGTCCGCACCGGCGACCACGCGACCTGGTCGCTGCTCGAGCCGATGGTGCACGAGATCGTCGACGGGCTGCTCGCGCCCACCGGCGTGCGCTACCAGTTGAACTATCGGCGCGGCGTGCCGCCGGTGGTCAACGACGAGCACTCGACCCGGTGGTTCGAGCGCGCGATCCGGGCGCTCGGTCCCGACGCGCTGGCCGACACCCCGCAGTCCGGCGGTGGCGAGGACTTCTCCTGGTATCTCGAGGAAGTGCCCGGCGCGATGGCGCGACTGGGCGTGTGGTCCGGTGAGGGCGAACAGCTCGACCTGCATCAGCCCACCTTCGACATCGACGAGCGAGCGCTGGCCGTGGGGGTCCGGTTGTTCACCAATCTGGTGCTGAATCCGCACTGCTGAGCGCGGACAGACACGAGCCCGGCGGTCCCGCCGCGGGACCGCCGGGCTCGTGTCGCCGGTCTCAGACCGAGAAGTTGCCCGGTCCGACGTTGCGGCTGTTCCTGGTGCGCAGGGCGTGCACGTAGTCGGCGGGAGCGCCCGCCTTCTCGGCCGCGTCCGCCATCACGCCGAGGTAGCGGGCCGAGGGTAGGCCGCCTTCGTAGGCGTCCAGGACGTAGAGCCAGGCCAGGCGCGGTTCGGTGCCGCTGCCGGGGCTCGGCGTCACCCGTAGCCGGATCTTCTTGTGGATTCCGAAATCGGAGCCCTCCCACCGGTCCAGCCGCTGCTCGTCCTCGGGCGAGACGTCGTAGAGCACGACGAAGACGCGGGAGTTCGGGTCTTCCACCACCGTCGCCAGCGGGCCCTCCCAACCGATGTCGTCACCGGCGAAGGTCAGCCGCCAGCCCTCCAACCAGCCGGTCCCGGACATGGGGGAGTGCGGACAGCGCTCGAGCATCTGCGACGAGTCCATGTTCGACCCGTAAGCGGCGTAAATCGGCACGTTGCAAAGGTTAGCTTGCCCGGGTCACAGTTCGCCGCGCATCCACCGCGCGGGTGTGTGGTGAAGCCGACACCGGCCCGGCGATTACCGTGAACCTCATACCGGAGATCCCGGTTCGACGAGCCGAAAGGGAAGTACCCATGACCCGAATCGCGATCATCGGCGGCGGACCGGCGGGCTACGAGGCCGCGCTGGTGGCGGCGCAGCACGGCGCCCAGGTGACGCTGATCGATCGGGACGGCATCGGCGGTGCCTGCGTGCTGTGGGACTGTGTGCCCTCGAAGACCTTCATCGCCTCCACCGGCATGCGTACCGACCTGCGCCGGGCCCGCGGCCTCGGCATCACCCTCGATCCCGACCAGGCCGCTGTGCAGTTGCCCGAGGTCCACGCGCGGGTCAAGGCGCTCGCGCTGGCCCAGTCCTCCGACATCCGCTCCAAGCTGCAGTCGGCGGGTGTGACCTTGCTCTCCGGCAAGGCGCGGTTCACCGAGCCCGCGCCCGGGCGTTCTCCGCACCGCATCCGGGTGGAGACCTCCGACGGGCGCGATCGCGAGATCGACGCCGAGGTGGTCCTGATCGCCACCGGCGCCAGCCCGCGCGTGCTGCCGGGCGCCGAACCCGACGGCGAGCGCATCCTGACCTGGCGCCAGCTCTACGACCTGCGTGAGCTGCCGGAAACGCTGGTAGTGGTCGGTTCCGGCGTGACCGGCGCCGAATTCGTCTCCGCCTACACCGAAATGGGCGTGCAGGTGAAGCTCGTCTCCAGCCGTGACAGAGTGCTGCCCGGCGAGGACGCCGATGCCGCCCTGGTGTTGGAGGAGGCGCTGGCCGAGCGCGGCGTCGAGCTGGTCAAGCATGCCCGCGCGGACGCGGTCGAGCGCACCGCCGACGGCATCGTGGTCAAGCTGGCCGACGGGCGCACCGTCGCGGGCACGCACGCGCTGATGACCGTCGGCTCCACTCCCAACACCGGGGATCTGGGACTGGAGAAGGTCGGCGTCGAACTCGACAAGGGTGGTTACCTGCGGGTGGACCGGGTGTCACGGACCGGGGTGTCGGGTGTGTACGCCGCGGGCGACTGCACCGGCCTGTTGCCGCTGGCCTCGGTCGCGGCCATGCAGGGCCGCATCGCGATGTATCACGCGCTCGGCGAAGGGGTCAGCCCGATCCGGCTCAAGACCGTTGCCTCCGCGGTGTTCACGCGTCCGGAGATCGCGACCGTCGGGGTCAGCCAGACCGCGATCGACAACGGTGAGGTGCCCGCCCGCACGGTCATGTTGCCGTTGAACACCAATCCGCGTGCCAAGATGTCGGGCCTGCGAAGGGGTTTCGTCAAGATCTTCTGCCGTCCGGCCACCGGCGTGGTGATCGGTGGCGTGGTGGTGGCACCGATCGCCTCCGAGTTGATCCTGCCGATCGCGCTGGCGGTGCAGAACAATCTGACCGTCAACGACCTCGCCCAGACATTCTCCGTTTACCCCTCGCTCACCGGGTCGGTCACCGAGGCGGCGCGCCTGCTCATGCGCCACGACGACCTGGACTGACAACCGCGGGAGATCGCCGATATCGCTGGCGGCGCGGGGGCTTTCGCCGCGTTGCCAGCGACGGCAGTGGTGTGGTTGACTCGCTCGCGAGAGATGCGATCGAGTGGGTCGCCATGGGGTTCTGGTGTGGGGGGATGGTCCTTTCCGAGCCGAACGAGAAATGGCCCTCGGTCATTCGGCGATCCGGCGCGTCTCGCGAGGGACAACTGAGTGCGGCCGAATTCGCGGGCGTACCCGGGAAGGGATTGGCGAAAAGTGAAGCATCGTAAGCCGAGTCGGGCGCAGCGAGCGATGGCCAGCACGTCGTTGCCGTTGGCCACCGCCGCTGCCGTGGCTACCCTGTTCGCGTCGCCGGCGGGGGCCGTTCCGAACGATCCGACCACACCGGCCACGCCGGCTCCGGTGCAGCCGGGGACCAACGACGCGCCGCAGGGCGGATCGCAGCCCGGCACCGCGCAGCCCGAGCAGGGCAGCCAGGAGCAGGAAGAGAAGAAGAACAAGCCGGAGAGCAAGCCGACTCCCAGTCAGCCCGGCGTGACCACGCCGGAGCAGGACCAGGTGATGCCGGAGCCGCCGAAGGATCCGAAGCTGGCCACGCCGACGCAGCCGGGTGTCACCACCCCGCGCGTCGCGCCGCTGCCGGTGCCGGGTCAGGCCGACGCTCCGCAGCCCGCCGCCACCCCGGAGGACGGCACCGACAAGCCCGAGACCGACAAGCCCGAGAGCGACAAGCCCGGCGCCGAGCAGGCCGAGCCGGGTGCCGCCGACGGAAACGAGGGCGCGGAGCCGGGAACCACGCAGCCGCGGCCGCAGGCCGGCGTCCCCGCCGAGCCGGGCACGCCGTCGGAGTCGGACACCCTCGTGCAGGAGCCGCGCTGGTCGGCCCCGCGCCTGGACTCGGCACCCGCCGCGCCGGTCGTCGAGATGACGGGCCCGCACCAGGAGATCGGCGCCAACGTCGACGGCGGCGCGCTGCTGCCCGGTTACGTCGCCAACACCCACCACTTCAGCAACGACGCGGGCTACGTCGGCACCATCGGCTACTCCACGCCGACCGGAGCCGGTGAGGCGGGCGCGTCGGTGGAGTTCATCGATGTGAACACCGTCAAGGTCACCACCTACACCGGTGGGGCGGGTCTGGCCGACAACAAGAGCGAGTTCGTGCTCGACACCACCCAGGTCAACGCGGCCAAGGCCGCGGTGGAGTCCTGGATCGCGGCGCAGCCGGGCGGAGCCGCCGCGCTCGAAGCGGCCGCACAGGTTAAACTTCCGCCGCTCGTCCCCGCGGGCGACGTCGCGCCGCAGACGCTGAACGTCGCAGGCGTGACCACCCAGTGGGGTGGTTCGTTCCAGTACTGAACGGGATGCTTCGAGGGTGGGGCGGTCGGTAACGGCCGCCCCACCCGCGTGTTCCCGGGGAGAGGATTCGTGTGGTTTCCGAGGATGACGCGAAGGATCGCGACACCGACCGGCAGGGATCGCAATTCGGTCCGCCGGTAGGTGATTTCGGTCCTCCGGTCGGCGACTTCGGTCCGCCCGTCGGCGATTTCGGTCCGCCGGTGGACGAGTTCGGCGGCCCGTCCCTGGCGGAGACAGGGCCGATGTGGAAACCCCCGGCCGATACCCCGGAGATCGGTTGGCGCCCCGCCGACGGCTCGCCGCCCCCGGCGGCTGCTGTTCCGGTACCGCCGCCCGCATCTCGGCCCGCGCCCGCCGACCCGACCGTGACATTCGGCGCGCCCACAGCCGACCCGTTCCGCGCGCCGGACAGCTCCGGGTTCGCCGCCGCCCCGGTCGCCGCGCAGACGGACGCCGAGCGCGATGTCTCCGTGGACGAGACCGTGCGCTACTCCACCGACACCGCCGCGACCGCGAGCAAGCCGTCGGTGGCCAAGCCGCAGGGTGGTTCGCAGCGGTGGTGGAACAGCCCGACCGAGTCGGGCGACGTTCCGAAACCGCCCGCGGACGTGGGGTCGCCCCCCGGCCTGTCGTGGGCCGAGGATCCGATCGCCAAGCGCCTGGCGCCCAAGCCCGCGGTCACCGGCACCGGTGGCGGCTCCGGCTCCGGGCCCGCGCAGCACATCTCGACCCGCAAGATGCTGATCGGTATCGCGATCGTGGTGGTGCTGCTGATCGCGCTCGTGGTCACCATCGTCTCGCTCAGCGGCAACGACGAGACCGGCCGGGCGTCGGGACCGTACTCCACCGCCGCGTTGAGCTGTCCGCCCAACCGCAGCGGCAAGGTCGTCGTCGGCAACGGTCAGGGCTCCACGGCCAGTGGGGCGGACGCCATCCTGGGCTTCCAGTACGCGTTCTATGTCGAGCGCGACGGTGAGCGGGTGCGCGATTTCGTCGCCGCCGACGCCGCCAACATCTCCAGCGCGCCGATCATCCAGAAGGCGATCGACGAGCAGATCCCGGTGGGGACCACGCACTGCCTACGGATCACCGAAGTGGCTTCGGACACCTTCGACGTCGACCTCACCGAGCATCGGCCGGACGGCACCACCACGGTGTATCCGCAGCGTGTGACCACGGTGGAGCGTGCGGGAAGGATCTTGGTGACCGCTATCGACGGCCGCGCGTGATCCCACTATTCGGGAAGGCTGTTTCATATCCTGGTTGAGGATGTGAAACGATGGAGGCATCCCGTTCCGTGGCATCTCCCGGAGGTCCCGATGTCGTCGACGTTGCCGTCGCTGTCCGCCAAGCTCGCCGGTCTGCAGAGCTCGGCCATTCGTGACCTGCTGAAACTCACCGCCGATCCGCAGATCATCAGCTTGGCGGGCGGCCTTCCCGACGCCGAGCTCATGCCGCGCGAGCGCATCGCGGAGGCCGCCGCGGCCGCCCTGAGCGGTCCCGGCTGCCTGCAGTACACCGAGTCACCCGGCTGGGGCCCGCTGCGGGCGGTGCTGGCCGAGCGGGAGTCCGCGCGGCTGGGCCGGTCGGTGCCGGTCGCGGAGGTCTTCGTCACCCACGGCTCGCAGCAGGCGCTGTCACTGCTGGCCGAGGTGTTGCTCGATCCGGGCGCGCTGGTGGTCGTCGAGGACCCCGCCTACGTCGGCGCGCTGCAGGTGTTCCGGGCCGCGGGCGCGCGCATCGTCGCTGTTCCGCTGGACGCCGACGGTATGCGGATGGATGCGCTGCGCGAACTGCTGGCCTCCGGCGAGCGCCCGGCCGTGGTGCACACGGTCAGCAATTTCCACAATCCCGGCGGGGTGACGATGAGCCCGGCCCGCCGCGCCGAACTGGCCGAGCTCGCGCAGCGGTACGGGTTCTGGGTCGTCGAGGACGACCCCTATGGCGAACTGTGGTTCGACACGCCCGCCCCGGCGCCGGTGGCCTCCTACTCGCGGCAGGTGATCCGGCTGAGCAGCGCCTCCAAGATCCTCGCGCCGACCCTGCGCGTCGGTTGGATGGTCGCGCCCGAGGAGGTGTGCCGGGCGGTCGAGCTGCTCAAGCAGGGCGCGGATCTGTGCGGTTCGGCGCTGACCCAGCAGATCGCCGCCGATCTGCTGGCCGACGAAGCGTGGCTGTCCGGGCATGTGGACCTGGTGCGCGAAAGCTACGGCACCAGGGCCGGGGCACTGGTGAACGCGGTGCGCACCACCTTCGGCGAGCGTGTGGTCTGCACCGACGCGGCGGGCGGCATGTTCGTGTGGGCCGATTTCACCGACGGCACCGACACCCAGCGGATGCTCTCCGGCGCCCTCGCGGCCGGCGTGGCCTACGTGCCCGGCACGGCTTTCGCTACCGGCGCGGGCTACCGGGGCTCGATGCGGATGTGCTTCACCACCTCGGCCCCGCCCGTGCTCGAGGAAGCGGTCGCGCGGCTGGCGAAGGCGCACGCGGCCCAGAGCGCCTGATCGCTTCCGCTCAGTCCATCCAGTTGTAGGTGCGTTCGACCGCCTTGTTCCAGGCGCCGAGATGGGCTTCCCGCTCCTGCTCGGACATGGCGGGCAGCCAGGTGGTCTCGGCTTCCCAGTTCGCCAGGATGTCGTCGGTGCCCGACCAGAACCCGACCGCGAGTCCCGCCGCGTAGGCCGCGCCGAGCGCCGTGGTCTCGGCGACGACCGGGCGCACGACGGGCACGTCGAGGATGTCGGACTGGAACTGCATGAGCAGCTCGTTGCCGGTCATGCCGCCGTCGACCTTCAAGGTGGTCAACTCCAGGTCCAGTCGCTGGGATTCGGCGTCGGCGCGCATGGCGTCGACCACCTCACGGGTCTGGAACGCGGTGGACTCGAGCACCGCGCGCGCCAGGTGCGCCTTGGTGACGAAGCGGGTCAGCCCGGCGATCACCCCGCGCGCGTCCGGCCGCCAGCGCGGCGCGAACAGGCCGGAGAAGGCGGGCACGATGTAGGCACCGCCGTTGTCGGCGACACTGCGGGCCAGCGGTTCGATCTCCTCGGCCGAGGAGATCAGGCCGAGGTTGTCGCGCAGCCACTGCACCAGCGAACCGGTGACCGCGATCGAACCTTCCAGCGCGTAGACGGCGGGCTGGTCGCCGAGCCGGTAGCAGACGGTGGTGAGCAGCCCGTGCTTGCTGAACACCGGGGTGGTTCCGGTGTTCAGCAGCATGAAATTGCCGGTGCCGTAGGTGTTCTTGGCCTCGCCGGGGGACAGGCAGGCCTGCCCGAAGGTGGCGGCCTGCTGGTCGCCGAGGATGCCTGCCACCGGTACGCCCGCCAGCGGCCCCACCGTGATCTCGCCGTAGACCTCCGAGGAACTGGCGATGCGCGGCAGCATCGCGAGCGGTACCCGGAAATCCGCGCAGATCTCCTCGTCCCACTGCTGGGTGCGCAGATCCATCAGCATGGTGCGCGAGGCGTTGGTGACATCGGTGACGTGCTCGCCGGTCAGGTTCCACAGCAGCCAGCTGTCCACCGTCCCGAAACACAGCTCGCCCGCCTCGGCGCGTGCTCTGGCCCCGGGCACGGTGTCGAGGATCCAGCGCAGTTTCGGCCCGGAGAAGTAGGTCGACAGCGGCAGGCCGGTGCGGTCCTGGTAGCGGGCCGGGCCCTGGTCGCCGCCGAGCTCGGTGACCAGCCGGTCGGTGCGGATGTCCTGCCAGACGATCGCGTTGTGGATCGGCGCACCGGTGGCGCGCTCCCACACCACGGTGGTCTCGCGCTGGTTGGTGATGCCGAGGGCGGCGATGTCCTCGTGGCTCAGGTCGAGCCTGCCGAGTGCCTCGGCGAGCACGAGTTCGGCGTTGCGCCAGATGGTCCCGGCGTCGTGCTCGACCCAGCCGGGACGGGGGAAGATCTGCTCGTGTTCGCGCTGGGCGACGCCGACGACGCGCCCGCCGCGGTCGAAGACGATGCATTTGCTCGAGGTCGTACCTTGATCGAGGGCGGCCACATACCGACGCATGGACGCAGAATACGCAACGGCCGGGATGGTGGGGATCACATCGACGCGCACAGCGGCGGGCCGGGCATCGGAGTTACCGTCGTGTTGTCCCTGCCGGGACGCGGCGGGGCATCGCGGCGGAGGGTGTCCCGGGGTGTCCCGATTGCCTAGCCTGGAGAAGAATCGCCCGTGGAAACCGACCGCCGACATCACGCGCTCGCAGACCAGTCGCTGGAGGAGTCGAGCATGACCAAGAAACCGCAATCGCAGTTGCTCGGCCCCGAGCAGCGCCGCACGGCCTGGGATCGGCTCGGCAAGGAGCACTTCGACGTGGTGGTCGTCGGTGGCGGCGTGGTCGGCGCGGGCATCGCGCTGGACGCGGCCACCCGTGGCCTGGACGTGGCGCTGGTGGAGGCGCGCGACCTGGCCTCCGGCACGTCGAGCAGGTCGTCGAAGATGTTCCACGGTGGGTTGCGCTATCTGGAGCAGCTCGAGTTCGGCCTGGTGCGCGAGGCGCTGCGCGAACGCGAACTCGCCCTGTCCACCCTGTCGCCGCACCTGGTGAAGCCGTTGCGCTTCCTCTACCCGCTGACCCACCGCGGCTGGGAACGCCCCTACGTGGCCGCCGGACTGGTCCTCTACGACACCATGGGCGGATCGAAATCGGTTCCCGGCCAACGGCATCTGACCAAGCACGGTGCGCTGCGCCTGGCGCCCGGTCTGCGCCGCGACGCACTGATCGGCGGGGTCAGCTACTACGACACCGTCGTCGACGACGCCCGTCACACCATGACCATCGCCCGCACCGCCGCCCACTACGGCGCGGTCATCCGCACCTCCACCCAGGTCGTCGGCTTCCTGCGCGAAGCCGACCGGGTGAGCGGGGTGAAGATCCGCGACACCGAGGACGGGCGCACCGCCGAGGTCCGGGCGCACGTGGTGATCAACGCCACCGGTGTGTGGACCGACGAGGTGCAGGCGCTGTCGAAGACCAGGGGCCGCTTCCAGGTGCGCGCCTCCAAGGGTGTGCACATCGTGGTGCCGCGCGACCGCATCGTCAGCGATACCGCCATGATCCTGCGGACGGCGACCTCGGTGCTGTTCGTGATCCCGTGGGGCGCGCACTGGATCATCGGCACCACCGACACCGACTGGAATCTCGATCTGGCCCATCCGGCCGCGACGCAGGCCGACATCGCCTACCTGCTGGACCGGGTGAACGAGGTGCTGGTCACCCCGATCACCCACGACGACATCACCGGCGTGTACGCCGGGCTGCGCCCGCTGCTGGCCGGGGAGAGCGATTCGACCTCGAAGCTGTCCCGCGAGCACGCGGTCGCCCGGATCGCGCCCGGCCTGGTCGCCATCGCGGGCGGCAAGTACACCACCTATCGGGTGATGGCCTACGACGCGGTGGACGAGGCCGCCAAGGACATTCCGGCCCGGGTGTCACCGAGCATCACCGAGAAGGTCCCCCTGCTGGGTGCGGAGGGCTACTTCGCCCTGGTCAACCAGACGGTGCAACTGGCCGAGCTCTACGGCCTGCACCCGTATCGGGTCAAGCATCTGCTCGACCGCTACGGTTCGCTGATCGACGAGGTGCTCGCCGCCGCCGGGGACGCTCCCGACCTGCTGCATCCCATCGCGGCCGCGCCGTCGTACCTGCGGGCCGAGGCGCTGTACGCGGCGACCGCCGAGGGCGCGCTGCACCTCGACGACGTCCTGGCCAGGCGCACGCGTATCTCCATCGAATACGCCCACCGCGGCGCGGACTGCGCCGAGGAGGTCGCGCGGCTGATCGGGCCCGTGCTCGGCTGGGACGAGGCCGAGACGGAACGGGAGATCGCCACCTACCGCTCTCGCGTCGACGCCGAGATCCGATCGCAGAAGCAGCCCGACGACGCCTCCGCGGACGCGTTGCGGGTCGCCGCGCCGGAACCGCGCCCCGAACTGCTCGAGCCGGTGCCTGTCGAGAGCTGAGCGCCCGCGCGGGGTGAGCGCGCTCGTCGTGGACGTGGGTGGTGCCGTGGACGTGCTGGTGCTCGGCGGCACCTCGGGCGAGGGCTAACGGCGCTCGCCGGACTCCAGGCGCACCGCCCAGCCGATGATGGCTCGCAGGTACCGCAGCACGGTCTCGTCGTCACAGGCTTCGGCGTCGGCCAGGTGCAGCCGGATCAGCTCGTCGATCGAGGCCATCACCAGCCGGGTGGTCGTGCCGTTCGGGTCGACGGGGACGCCCGCGTAGCGCGACAGGTGCCGGGCGCCGATCCCGCGAGCGAACTTGCGGCCGACCTCCAGCTGCTCGCGCAACAGTGGCGGCCCGCCCTCGGGCGGGCTGAGCAGGATGCGCCAGCTGTCCGGCGCGGCGTGCACATAGGCGAGCACGCCGCGCCCGATGTCGTCGACATCGAAGTCGCCCGCGGGGTCGGTCTCCGGTCGGTCCACGGTGAGCATGCCGCTGAACGCGGTCCTGGTCTCGCGTTCCAGCAGTGCCGCGGTCAGCCCGGCCAGGTCGCCGAACTGCTGGTAGATCAAGGCGCGTGCGACGCCGGCAGTGCGTGCGACCCGGTCGATGCCGACGGCGGCGAAGCCCTCGGCCACCACGA
Source organism: Nocardia higoensis (assembly GCF_015477835.1). NCBI lineage: Bacteria > Bacillati > Actinomycetota > Actinomycetes > Mycobacteriales > Nocardiaceae > Nocardia > Nocardia higoensis. Next base: position 755,441 of record NZ_JADLQN010000002.1, read on the forward strand.
TGTCGCGGGTGACGTCGAGCAACTGATCGCGCCGCTCGGCGGCCGACATCCGCTTGCGCTTGCCCCCCGATCCGGGATTCACCGCACCGATGGTCGCGCCAGCAGGAGATCCACCGCCTTGGCAGCGCTCTGAACGGCGCTCTCCATGGTGGCCGACCAGTCGGTGGCAGTCCAGTCGCCCGCCAGCACCAGCGAGGGCACCGAGGTGCGCTGCGGTGGGCGCAGCGCGTGGGTGCCGACGGTCTGGGAGAACGTGGCCTTCGGCATGCGCACCACATGGCCCTGCACGACCTTCGCCTCGACCGCGGCCGGGTAGTAGCGGCGCAGCAGCTCCATCTGCTCGGCGATGATCTCGGCGTTGGTCTTGTGGATCTGCTCGTAGGCGCCGCTGGTGGTCAAGCAGTACAGCCAGGCCTTCTCGGTGCTGCGCCCGGTCATCAGCTGCCGGTCGAACACCTCGTCGATGACGCCGGTGCCGCCGATCAGCGCCTCGAATTCGGCGGTGGTGCCCAGCGGCCGGTCCAGGTACAGGTTGGTGCTGACGATCGGGGTGTAATGCAGCTTGTCCGCGGCGGCGTAGATCTCGGCGTGCTCGGGCAGATCGTCGAGCAGGCCGCCGATATTGGTGTTGGGGACCGCGCAGATCACCGCGTCGGCGGGCACCACCGAGCCGTCGGCCATGGCCACGCCGGTGACCTCGCCGTCGGTGATGTGGATGCGCCGCGCCACCGCCCGGTAGCGCACCTCCACGCCGCGTTCCTGGAACACCTTCAGCGCGCCGTCGACGTAGAGGGTGTCCAGATCGGTCGTCGGGTAGCCGATTTCGACCGCGCGCAGATGCTTGGCGCCCAGCCGGAATCCGGTGGCCATCACATCGGCGAACACCTTCGCCGACTCGATCTCGACGGGCTCGGCGGCGATGCCGAGCGCCAGCCAGTCCCACAGTGCCTCACGTGATTTGGCGGGCATGCCGATGCGGTCGAACCACTGCGCGGTGGTGAGGTCGGCCAGATCGTGCGGCTGGTTGAGGGCCTGCCAGACCAGCAGCCCGGTGGCCCGCAGGGTGCGCAGCCGGTCCAGCAGTCCGGTATCGGGGTGCAGGCCGGTGAGCGTGCGGATCGCGCCGAGGCCGCTGGTGGACATGGTCACCGAGCGACCGTCGGGCCAGCGCAGGGTGGAGCGGTCGGGGAAGGCGACGTGCTCACGGGTGCCGACGCTGGTCAGGTAGCGGAAGAGGTGCTCGTATCCGCTGGCGATCACGTGCTGACCGTTGTCCGGCGGATCGTCGACCGCGTCGACTTTCATCGCATGCGCGCGCCCGCCCAGCCTGCCCCGCCGTTCCAGCAGCGTGACCTGCTTTCCCGCCTCGGCCAACCAGACCGCCGAGGCCAGCCCCGCCAATCCGCCGCCGATCACCACGTACTGCCGCGGATCACCCATATCCGCTCCTCCCGCTCGAGTTACGAATTGTTAGTTAATCGGCATTCGTCAACGGGCGCAAGCGGACTCGACCCTGCGCCGGATGGCGATCGCGGCCGGGGCACCGACGGCCGCGAGCGGGATCACCGGCGCTGACCGCGCCGGGCGATCACGCGGTGATCCGTACCGTCCATCGTCCCCGATGATGCAGGCGGGTGACACTCCCCGGCGCCACGTCCAGCCGCCAGAACGAGGTGGGCGGCGCGTCGAGGGCGACCAGCAGCGCGGACCGGATGACCGCGGGGTGGGTCACCGCGACGGTCGAGACACCCGTGGCGCCGACGTCGTCGAGCCAGTGCCGGGTGCGGGCCACGATGTCGACGACCGATTCGCCGCCGTGTCCGGTGAACGCCGGCTCGGTGAGCCAGCTCCGGAGCTCCCCGGGCGGCAGTGCCGTCATATCGGCTCCGCGCCATACGCCCGCCTGGAGATCGCGCAGCCGGTCGTCGGGCGTGCCTGCGAGCCCCAACTGTTCGGCGGTCTCCACCGCCCTGCGTTCGGGACCGGTCAGGACCACGGCCTCCGCGGGAGGGGTGTAGCCGGGCAGCGCACGCCGGCCCGCCTCGGTGAGCGGTTCGTCGGCGGGGAAGCGCGCGGCGCGCAGCGCCTCGGTGACGCCGTGGGCGATCAGGTCGAGTTTCAGCACGCTGCGCACGCACAGCAGCGTACGGCCTCGGTCGCCGCGAGGGTCGCGGCCCGCTGTCGGTGCGCGGGTGCACACTGAACTGGTGCCTCCGTTCTCGACCGCCAGGTTCTCCCGCGCGACCAGGGAATGGTTCGACGGCGCCTTCGCCGCGCCCACCTCGGCCCAGCTCGGCGCGTGGCAGGCGATCGCCGCGGGCGAGCACACGCTGGTGGTGGCCCCGACCGGCTCGGGCAAGACGCTCTCGGCCTTCCTGTGGGCGATCGACGAACTGGCCCGCCGGAACCCGGCCGGGGAGTCGGGTGAGCCGCCGCCGAAGGGCACCTCGGTGCTCTACGTCTCCCCGCTCAAGGCGCTGGCGGTGGATGTCGAGCGCAATCTGCGCGCACCGCTGGCAGGCATCACCCGCACCGCCGCCCGCCTCGGCCTGCCCGCCCCGGAGATCACCGTGGGCGTCCGCTCCGGCGACACCTCCCAGGCCGCGCGGCGCACCATGGCGCGCACCCCGCCCGACATCCTGATCACCACCCCGGAGTCGCTGTTCCTCATGCTCACCTCGGCGGCGCGCGAGACCCTGCGCACCGTGCGGACGGTGATCGTCGACGAGGTGCACGCGGTCGCCGGATCCAAGCGCGGCGCGCATCTGTCGCTCTCGCTGGCCCGCCTGGACCTGCTCGCCGAGCGGCCCGCCCAGCGCATCGGCCTGTCGGCGACGGTGCGTCCGGCCGAGGAGGTGGGCCGGTTCCTCACCGGATCGGCTCCGGTCACGATCGTCGCGCCGCCCGCGCCCAAGACCTTCGACCTCAGCGTGCGGGTGCCGGTGCCGGACATGACCGAGCCGGGCGATTCCGATCAGCCGGGCTCGATCTGGCCGCACGTGGACGAAGCCGTGGTGGATCTGGTACTCGCGCATCGCTCGTCCATCGTCTTCGCCAATTCCCGCAGGCTCGCCGAGCGTCTGACCGCCCGGCTCAACGAGTCCTACGCCGCCCGCATCGGCGACCCGGTGCAGACCTCACACGCCCCGCCCGCCCAGCTTGGCCCGAGTACCGAGGTCGTGCACGGCGCGGGGCAACTGCTGGCCCGCGCGCACCACGGCTCGGTGAGCAAGGAACAGCGCGCGCTGATCGAGGACGATCTCAAGAGCGGGCGGCTGCGCTGCGTGGTGGCGACCAGCAGTCTGGAACTGGGCATCGACATGGGTGCGGTCGATCTGGTGGTGCAGGTGGAGGCACCGCCCTCGGTGTCGAGCGGGTTGCAGCGGATCGGGCGGGCCGGGCACCAGGTGGGGGAGATCTCGCGCGGCGTGCTGTTCCCCAAACACCGCACCGATGTCGTGCACTGCGCGGTGGCCGCGCACCGGATGGTGACCGGACAGATCGAGGCGCTGCGCATCCCGGCGCATCCGCTCGACATCCTGGCCCAGCAGACGGTCGCGGTCTGCGCGCTCGAACCCGTCGACGCCGACGCCTGGTTCGAGACCGTGCGAGGCACCGGCAGTTTCGCCGATCTGCCCCGCTCGGCCTACGAATCGGTGCTCGATCTGCTCGCCGGCCGCTACCCCTCCGACGAGTTCGCCGAGCTGCGCCCGCGCCTGGTGTGGGATCGCGACGCGGGAACGCTCACCGGCAGGCCCGGCGCGCAACGACTCGCGGTGACCTCCGGCGGCGCGATCCCCGATCGGGGGATGTTCGCGGTCTACATGGTGGGCGAGAAGAACTCCCGGGTGGGCGAGCTCGACGAGGAGATGGTCTACGAATCCCGGGTCGGCGATGTGTTCGCTCTCGGCGCCACCAGCTGGCGCATCGAGGAGATCACCTTCGACCGGGTCCTGGTGACCCCGGCGTTCGGGCAGCCCGGCCGGTTGCCGTTCTGGCACGGCGACGGTCTCGGCCGCCCCGCCGAACTCGGCGCGGCCCTGGGCGAATTCGTGCGCAAGGCGGTGAAGATGATTCCCGCGAACGCCTCGGACGCGCTGTTCACACCATCGTCCGAGGCTCGGACCGACGGCGCGAAACGCACCGAGGGCGCGTCGGGGAAGGCCCGGCGGGAGCAGAGTCCGGTGGGCAAGGGCCAGACGAAGAAAGCCGCCTCCGTTTCGGCGGACTCGGAGGGCATGCTCGGCGACCTGCTGTCCGGCGCCGGGTTGGACGAGAACGCACGGGCGAATCTGATCGCCCTGCTCGCCGACCAGCGCGCCGCCACCGGACAGGTGCCCACCGACAAGACCCTGGTGGTGGAGCGGTTCCGCGACGAACTCGGCGACTGGCGACTGGTCATGCACTCGCCGTTCGGGCTGCCGGTGCACGCGCCGTGGGCGCTGGCGGTCGGAGCCAGGCTGCGCGAGCGGTTCGGTGTGGACGCCGCGCCCACTGCCTCCGACGACGGCATCGTGGTGCGTCTGCCCGACACCACCGACGAGCCGCCCGGCGCCGAACTGTTCGTCTTCGAGCCCGACGAGATCGACGAGATCGTCACCGAGCAGGTCGGCGCCTCGGCGCTGTTCGCCTCCCGCTTCCGCGAATGCGCCGCGCGGGCCTTGCTGTTGCCGCGCCGCGACCCGGGCAAACGCGCCCCGCTGTGGCAGCAACGGCAACGCGCCGCCCAATTGCTCGATGTGGCGAGGAAGTTCCCCGATTTCCCGATCCTGCTGGAAACCGTGCGCGAATGCCTGCGCGATGTCTACGACCTCCCCGCGCTGACCGATGTGCTCGGCCGGGTCGCCCGCAGGCAACTGCGCCTGGTCGACGTGGAGACCGCCACCCCCTCGCCCTTCGCCAACGCTCTGCTGTTCGACTACATCGGCCAGTTCATGTACGAAGGCGACAGCCCGCTGGCCGAACGCCGCGCCGCCGCCCTGTCCCTGGATTCCGGCCTGCTCGCCGAACTGCTCGGCCGGGTGGAACTCCGCGAACTGCTCGACCCGCGGATCCTCGAACAGACCGAACGTGAACTGCAACGGCTCACCCCCGAACGGCGTGCCCGCGACGCCGAGGGGCTGGCCGACCTGCTGCGCCTGCTCGGCCCGCTCACGCCGGAGGAAGCGGGTCGGCGTTGCGCCGATGCGGGCGAGGGCAACGCCCCGGCCGCAGACGACGACGTCGCCGGTGCGGGCGGGGCCCTTGATGCAGCAGGTGACGCCGCCCGCGCGGGCGCGCGAGATGCGCCCCTCGACGCAATGCCGTCTGCCCGGTCCGGCGGCGCGCACGAACAGTGGTTCGCCGAACTGGCGGCCGCCCGCCGCGCGCTGACGGTCGCCTTCGCGGGCCGCACCTGGTGGGTGGCGGTCGAAGACGCCGCCCGCCTGCGCGACGCGCTGGGCGTACCGCTGCCGGTCGGTCTCCCCGAGGCGTTCGCCGAGCCGGTTCCCGATCCGCTGGGCGACCTTGTCGGCCGCTTCGCCCGCACCCACGCGCCGTTCGAGATCGACGCGGTGGCGCGCCGGTTCGGTATCGGGCCGGCGGTGGCGGCCACCGCCCTGCACCGGTTGGCGGCCGAGAAACGCGTGGTCGAGGGCGAATTCACGCCGGGCGCCAGCGGATCGGAATGGTGCGACAGCCAGGTGCTGCGCCGGTTGCGGCGGCGCTCGCTCGCCGCGGCGCGCCACGAGGTGGAGCCGGTCGCCACGGCGGCCTTCGGGCGGTTCCTGCCCGCCTGGCAGCACGTGGGCACGGGGGAGTTGCGCGGGGTGGACGGAGTCGCCTCGGTGATCGAGCAACTGGCGGGGGTGCCCGCGCCCGCCTCGGCCTGGGAGTCGCTGATCCTGCCCGCGCGGGTGGACGACTACAGCCCCGCCATGCTGGACGAGCTCATGGCCACCGGCGAGGTGATCTGGTCCGGGCACGGCGCGATCACCGCCAAGGACGGCTGGATCGCTCTGCACCCGGCCGAGCAGGCGCCCTTCACGCTGACTCCGCCCGCCGAGATCGAATATTCCGAGACCGCGCTGCGGCTGCTGGAGGCGCTCGGCGCGGTGCTCGTCCCCGGCCCGGCCGACGGCGCGGTCCCGCGCGGCGGCGGCGCGTACTTCTTCCGTCAGCTCTCCGACGCGACCGGTCTGCTCGACGACGCGGCGGTCGCGACGGCGCTGTGGGATCTGGTGTGGGCGGGGCAGGTCTCCGGCGACACCTTCGCCCCGGTGCGCGCCCTGCTGTCCGGCACGACGCGCACCACCACCGCGCACCGCCCGCCCCGGCGCACACCGCGCGGCCGCGCCTATCTGCCGCGCCCGGCGATGCCGACCCGCACCGGGCCGCCCTCGGTGGCCGGGCGCTGGTCGCTGCTGCCCGAACGGGTCGCCGACAACACCGTGCGCGCACACGCCCAGGCCGACATCCTGCTGGAACGCTACGGCGTGCTCACCAAGGGATCGGTGCACAGCGAAGGCGTACCCGGCGGATTCGCGCTGATGTACCGGGTCCTCACCGAGTTCGAGGACAGGGGCCGCTGCCGTCGCGGCTACTTCGTGGATTCGCTCGGCGGCGCCCAGTTCTCCACCACCGACGTGGTGGACCGGCTGCGCGCCACCGACACCGCTCGTGACAGCCGCGGCGGCCCGGCGGCCACGGCGCTGGCCGCCTGCGACCCCGCCAACCCGTACGGCGCGGCGCTGCCGTGGCCCAAGGGTGAGGCGGACGGCGGGCACCGGCCGGGTCGCAAGGCGGGCGCGATCGTGGTGCTGGTGAACGGCGAACTGGTGCTCTACCTGGAACGTGGCGGCAAGACCCTGCTGACCTTCACCGCCGACCCCGATCCCAGGCGCGCGGCCGCCCACGAACTGGCCGCGCTGGTACGCCGCCGTCGCGTCGACGCCCTCGTCATCGACAAGATCGACGGCGAGACCGTGCACGGCCATACCGTCGCCGACGTCCTCACCGAGGCCGGATTCTCCGCCACCCCGCGGGGACTGCGGCTGCGCAGCAGGCCGTGAGGAACCACCGTGCCCGAAGGTGACACCGTCTTCTTCGCCGCCAACCGGCTGCGCCTGGCGCTGGCGGGCAAGACGCTGGTGCGCAGCGACTTCCGGGTGCCGAGGTACGCCACGCTCGATCTGTCCGGCGAGCTGGTGGATGAGGTCGTCAGCTACGGAAAACATCTGTTCATCCGGGTCGGGGAGGTCAGCATCCACACCCACCTGAAGATGGAGGGGGTGTGGCGCACCTACTGTGTCGGCGAGCGCTGGACCCGCCCACGGGTGCAGGCCCGGCTGGTGCTGACCACCGACGACACCGAGGCGGTCGGATTCTCCCTCGGCGCGGTCGACGTGGTGCGGCGCGCGGACGAACACACCATCATCGGCCACCTCGGTCCCGATCTGCTCGGCCCGAACTGGGACGCCGAGGAGGCCGAGCGCAGGCTGGCGGCCGACCCTGAGCGCGCCATCGGCCTGGCCCTGCTCGACCAGCGCAACCTGGCCGGAATCGGCAACAAGTACCGCAGCGAGATCTGCTTCCTGCGTCGCGTGCACCCGGCCGTGCCGGTCGCGCAGGTGCCGGATCTGCCCGCTCTGATCAACGAATCGCATCGCGTCCTGCACGCCGCGGCGTACCGCCCGCCCTGGCGCGAACTGGTCTACGGACGCGCCAGGATGCCGTGCAAGCGGTGTGGTGCGAACATCGTGGTGCGCGCGCTCGGCGAGAGCGTGCCGATGTCGGACCGGTTCATTCAACGCGAGCGCGGAATCTACTTCTGCCCGCGCTGCCAGCCCGCGCCGGAGTGAGCGAAAAACTGCTCTTTACTCAGAAAATCCCGCGGAGTAGGTTTCTCATCACTCAGAATATGTGATCGTCCATTCCGGCGCGTTAGACCCACATCGCGCGTTCTCGCCATCCTTCTTTCTTCCTGGAGTCACACCACATGGAGCTGACGGCAAAGCAGCGCGCTGCGCTCGAGCTGATCTGCGATACCTTCGCGCCCGGGGACGGGCTCGGCCTGCCCTCGGCCACCGCCCTCGGCGTCCCCGACGTCATGTTGTCGATGCTCGCCCGCGATCCGGACCCCTCGGGCGGCAGGCAATTGGCGACGCTGCTCGGCCTGTGGGACAGCCCGCTGTTCGGCCTGTTCGCCGGTGCGGGCCCGCGCTCGTTCTCCAAGCTCTCGCCCGCCGAGCGCGAGAAGGTGCTGCTGAAGCTGGGCGAATCGCGGATCGGCGCCAAGCGCTCGGTGTTCCAGGCGCTCAAGAAGGGCACCTTGCTGTCCTACTACGTCGCGCCGGGGCCGGAGGGCTTCAATCCGCTGTGGAAGCAGATGGAATACCCCGGTCCGCCCGGAAAGCTCGCCGGCGCGGCCCAGCCCGCGCTGAAACCGGTCGGCTACAGCCAGGACACCACCCTGGACTGCGATGTCGTGGTGGTCGGCTCCGGCGCGGGCGGCGGGACCGCGGCCGCTGTGCTCGCCGAGGCCGGGCTGAACGTGGTCGTCCTCGAACGCGGCGGCTACTACGACGACGCCGACTTCGGCGCGGGCGAACTCGACGCGCTGACCAAGCTCTACGCGCCCGGTCCCAACGGCACCGCCGAAGGCCAGCTCACCCTGGTCGCCGGCGGCTGCCTGGGCGGCGGCACGGTCGTCAACTGGAGCACCTCGCTGCGCACCCCGGACCCGGTGCGCCAGGAGTGGGCGAGCCTCGGCGCGACCCAGTTCGCCACCGAGGAGTTCGACGCGGCGCTCGACGCTGTGGAGAAGCGGATCTCGGTCACCTTCGACAGGTCCACCATCTCCGCGCGCGACACCGTGCTGGAACGCGGCGCGCGGGCGCTGGGCTGGGACATGGGCCCGCTGCCGCGCAATGTCACCGACGCCTGCGACGCGGGCGTGGAATGCGGTCGCTGCGGTTACGGCTGCCGGGTGGGTGCCAAGCAGTCCGCCACCAAGACCTGGCTGGCCGACGCCGCCGAGCACGGCGCGCGCCTGGTCGTCGGCGCGGACGTGCGCCACATCGAGGTGAAGGCGGGCCGGGCCGAGGGCGTCGTCGCGATCACCGACAGCGGCGCGCGCCTGCACGTGCGCGCCAAGGCGGTCGTGGTGTCGGCCGGTGCGGTGCAGACCCCCGCGCTGCTGCGCCGCTCGGGCCTGCGCAACAAGAACATCGGCGCACACCTGCGCCTGCACCCGGCCTCGGCGGTCTTCGGCGTCTTCGCCGAGCAATTGCGCCCGTGGGAAGGCGGGCTGCAGACCCGGATCTCGCGCCAGCACGCCGACCTCGACGGCGACGGCTACGGCGTCATCTACGAGACCGGTCCGGTGCACCCCGGCATGCTCGTCGGCTTCATGAACTGGCGCGGCGGCGAAGCCCATCGCAACGCGATGCTGGACCTGGCGCGCACCGCCTCGATCGGCGTCATCACGCGGGACAGGGACAGTGGCCGCGTCGATGTGGACAAGGCCGGGCATCCCGTCGTCAAGTACACCCTGTCCGACCGCGACCGCGATCACCTGCACACCGGAATCGTCGGTGCCGCACAGCTTCTCGAAGCCGCGGGGGCGAAGAAGATCTACTCCGGACATCAGTCCGGCGCGAGCTACCGGCCGGGCGAGCAGGGCTCACACGCGGAGTTCGCCGCGGCCTGCGCGGCTTCCGGCTACGCGCCCGGCCGCTGCGGCGTGGCGGCGCTGCACATCATGGGCTCGGCGCGGATGGGCGGCAGCCGCGAGGATGCCGCGCTCGACCCGGACGGCGCGACCTGGGAGGTGCCCAATGTCGTGGTCGCCGACGCCTCCTGCTTCCCGACGTCCTCGGGCGTGAACCCGATGGTCTCGATCGAGGCGATCGCCTACATGAACGCCGAGCGACTGGCCGCCCGGCTCGGCTGAGCCGCCACCGCGAAAAGGCCGAGGGCCGGGTCCGATTCGTTCGGACCCGGCCCTCGGCCGCTGTCGTCGGTGGCCATGGTGCAATGCGCCCGCCGAGCTCAGAGCGCCTGGATGCCCCTGAGCACCGCCCGCAGCATGCCCACGTCGCGCGGCGGGCCCGTGTCGGGCGCGGGTTCCGGTGCGCGATGATCGAGCAGTCCGTCGTCGATGAGGTCGCCGACGAGGACTTTCATCGTGGTCAGCGGCAGGTTCATCTGGGCAGCGAGTTCCGCGATGGACTGCACCGTGCGGCTCAGTCGCAGGATCTCCGCGTATTCGGGCTCGGTGCGGCGCAGGATCGCCGAGCCCGAATACACCACGAGCGTGAGCATGTTCAGCTCGGGACGGCCGTCCGACCGTCCGCGCGTGACCGCGTAGAGACGGACCAACGGTCCGGCCTCGTCGTCGAACCAGGACTCACGCTGGTCGTTCATGGCTGCCGCAGGCCGGCCTCATCGAACGGATGAGGTCGTGGGTCGACGGACAGGTGGACACCGACGCGTTGCACGGTCTGGTTCATCTCGTAGGCGACCATGCCCATGTTGGCCGATTCGGCGGTGAGCACGGCCAGGCAGGCGTTGTCACCGGCGGCGGTGATGAACAGCACGGCCCGATCGAGTTCGACGACCGTCTGGTGCACGCCGCCCGCTTCGAAGTGCATGCCCGCGCTGCGAGCGACGCCGTGCAGGGTGGAGGCCATCGCGCAGAAGCGTTCGGCGTCGGAGCGGTCGATCTTGGTGCTGTGGCCGAGCAGCAGGCCGTCGGTCGACAGCACGACGGCGTAGCGGACGTCGGGCAGACGATCGATCAGGTCGTCCAACAGCCAATCGAGGCTACGGGGCTTGGGGGGCTTGGGAGTCGTCACCGGCACCTTCCTTGTGATCGGACGCCGGGTGTCCGGCGTCGGTATCGATGCGGTTCAGGCGGCCCTGCCTGGTGCCGTTCTCGATCGCCGACATCAGGGTTCTGGCCTGTTCGGCGGTGCGCGGCCGGGCGGCGGCCGGGCTCGGCGGCGGCGTGTCGGCGGGCGTCGGCTCGGCGGTGGCCGGGCTCTGCCTGCGTCGCCGGGGCAGCGCGGGCTTGACGGGCGCGGCCGGGGGTTGTTCGACCGGCGCACCCGGTGCGGACACCGTGCTCACCGTGGTGGCAGGTGGCACGAAGCCGTTGAACGAGCCGCGGCCCGCCAGACCGCCGCCTATCGGCTGCATGACCGCGGTCGTCGTGGTGGACGGGTGCGGCGCCGGGTAGCCGCCCGTCTGCGGCGGCACCGGAGCGGCCGGGGCGGCGGGGATCGCCGTGGGTCCGGCGGTGACCTGTGCCTGTTCGCGGCCGGTGGACAGCAGCGAGGTGGGCACCAGGACGATCGCCTTGACGCCGCCGTAGTCGGAATCGGCGAGCCGCACCGAAATGCCATGCCGGGCAGCCAGTTTCGCGACCACGAACAGGCCGAGGCGAGCATCGCCGGACAGTGCCGCGACACTGAAGTCCGGCGGTTCGGCCAGCAGCTCGTTGCGTTCGGTCAGCTCGGCTTCGGACATGCCGAGGCCCTGGTCGGTGATCTCGAGCGCCAAGCCCTTGCCCACCAGATTGCCCGAGACCTCCACGCGCGACTCCGGCGGCGAGAACGCGGTCGCGTTGTCGGTCAGCTCGGCGATGAGGTGGATCAAGTCGGCCACGACATTGCCCAGCACCCGGACCTCGGGCAGCTTGCCCGCCTGGATACGGGTGTAGTCGAGGCTCTCGGCCACGGCACTGCGGACCAGTTCGACCAGTGGCACGGGATTGCGCCAGCGCCTGCCCGGCTGCTCGCCACCGAGGATCACCAGGTTCTCGGCGTTGCGCCGGGAGCGGGTGGCGAGGTGGTCGAGCTGGAACAAAGTGTCGAGACGAGCAGGATCCTCTTCCTCGCGCTCGGCCTTGTCGAGCAGGACCAGCTGCCGGTGCACCATCACCTGGCTGCGGTGGGCGATATTGAGGAAGACCGCGTTGACGCCCGCACGGGTCTTGCCTTCGGCGACCGCCGCGGAGACCGCGGAGGCGTAGGCGCGGTTGAAGGCGTCGGCGACCTGGCCGATCTCGTCGTTGCCGAACTTCAGCGGCGCGATGTCCTCGCCTGCCTCGAGGTCCTGGCCCGCGCTCAGCTTGCGGATGGTGGCGGGCAGTTTCTCGTCGGCCAGCTCGAGGGTCTCCCGCCGCAGGCCGCGCATGCGGCCGACGAAGCGGTTGGCCAGCAGCATGGCCGCGGCGAAGGCGATCAGCGCGATGGCGAGAATGCCGCCGCCCGCCCAGAACGAATTGCGGGCCAGTTCGTCACCCTCGGCGATGGCCACCGCGTGCTGGTCGCGGCTGAGGTTCTCCCACAGACCCATCAGCTGGGCGCTGACGGCGTCGGCCGTGCGCTCCCAGTCCTCGGCGCTCATCGGCAGCGCGACATCGGACTCGGTCGAGCCGGAGGAACCGTTCGAACTCGTCGAACCGGCGCCGGCGTTCGAACCGGAACTCGAACTCGACGAACTCGAGGAACCGGAGCCGGGCGAGGAATCCTCGGCCTCCACCGGGCCGCGCTGGATGAACGCGTCCTCCATGGCGACCAGGCGCTGCCAGTCGGGGCCCGCGATGATCGCCTGGAGTTCGGCCAGCCGTTCGCCCTCGACGATGCCGGTGCTGAAGGCGACCTCGCCGCGAGCATCGCCGACCTGGCTGGCGAACTCGCTGAGCTGACCGGCGGGCAACTGGCCGGTCAGCATCGCGGTGATGCCGATCGATGCCGCGCGGACCACCGCTTCACCGGCGCGCAACGCGTGTACGGCGTTGTAGAGGCCCACCGCGATCTCGGGGGTCGGCGCGATCTCGGCGGCCACCAGCGAGGCCTGCACCACGGTGTCGATGACCGTGCTGAAGACCATGGAGACCTGGGCGGCCGGGATGACCCGGGCGTCGATGGCGCTACGCAACTGCGGCAGCTGATCGTAGATCTCGGAGTAGCCATCGACATCCGAGGCGACCTCGCCCTGAGCCTCCTTGGCCGACTGGGCCAGATCGTAGAGGCCGTCGAGCGCGGCGTCGGCATTACGCCGGGCGACGACCAGACTCTCGGTGCCGCGCGGCGAACCGGCCAGATGCAGCAGCGAGGCCTGCCGCTCGTCCTGCATCGCCTCGACCATGCGGATGGCGGGGGTGGTGACGGCGGCCGCGACGTCGGAGAAGTCCTGCGACTCGCGACCGTCGTCGACCAGATAGAGTGCTCCGCCGATGCCGATGGCGAGCAATGCGAGGCTCGGGATGAGCACGATCGCCAGCAATCGGGTTCTGATTCCGATGGGTCCGCGAATACGTGCGCGAGAACTCGGCTTCAGCACATCGGTCGGTAATAGGCGCTTGATACTGCTGCTGATCACCGATCTTGCCTACTTCTGGGCATTGAGCGCCCTATGTGCGGATTTATGCGTCACCCTATCCAGTGCAAGATCACGCGCGCAAGGAAACTGACAAGTAGAAAGTCGAGTTTTCCACGTCCACTCGGCGATTCGCCGTCGCACGCGTGGTGCGGGACCGTTCGGTCCGACGGAAGCGGTGGGGTGGGGATGGAAAAACCCAGGACGACTGGATGTCGTCCTGGGTTATTCTTTGTAGCGGGGACAGGATTTGAACCTGCGACCTCTGGGTTATGAGCCCAGCGAGCTACCGAGCTGCTCCACCCCGCGTCGGGGTGTCCCCAACATTACACACGTCGGGTGGGGACACCTAATCGCCTGGTCAGGAGCGTTTGTCAGCCGAACTCGACACCTTGGGCGAGCGGGAGTTCGGTGGAGTAGTTGATCGTGTTGGTGGCGCGGCGCATGTAGGCCTTCCATGCGTCCGAACCGGATTCTCGTCCGCCGCCGGTCTGTTTCTCCCCGCCGAACGCGCCGCCGATCTCCGCGCCGGAGGTGCCGATATTGACGTTGGCGATTCCGCAATCCGAACCATCCACGGCGAGGAACCGCTCGGCCTCGCGCTGGTCGCGGGTGAACACCGCCGACGAAAGTCCCTGTGGAACAGCGTTGTGCAGGTCGAGTGCGTGCTCGAAATCCCGATAGGTGAGCACATACAGGATCGGCGCGAAGGTCTCCTCGCGGACCACCTCGGTCTGCTCCGGCATCCGCACCACGGCCGGGCGCACGTAGTACGCCTCCGCCGGGAACGGCTCGCCGGATCCCTCGACTCGTTCACCGCCGCAGACCAGTTCGCCGCCGTCGGCGTATGCGCGGTCGAGCGCCGATCGCATGCTCGCGTAGGCTCTTGCGTCGATCAGCGGGCCCACCAGCACGCCGTCGGCGCGCGGATCACCCACGCGCAGTGTCCGATACGCCTCGGCGAGCCGTTCCATCAGGCGGTCGACCACCTCGGCATGCACGATGAGCCTGCGTAACGAGGTGCAGCGTTGCCCCGCGGTGCCGGCCGCGGCGAACACGATCGCGCGCACCGCCAGGTCCAGATCCGCCGAGGGCGTCACGATCGCGCCGTTGTTGCCGCCCAATTCGAGCAGGCACCGGCCGAACCTGGCGGCCACGCGCGGGGCGACGGCGCGGCCCATCCGGACCGAGCCGGTCGCGCTCAGCAGCGCCACCCGTTCGTCGTCGACCAGTCGTTCCCCGATCCGGGCGTCGCCCTGGATCACCTGATGCACTTCGGGATCCGCGCCCACCTCGACGGCGGCGCGGCGCACCAGGGTGTGGCAGGCCAGCGCGGTCAGCGGTGTGGTCTCCGACGGCTTCCACACCACCGTGTCGCCACAGACCAGCGCGATCGCGGTGTTCCACGACCACACCGCGACCGGGAAATTGAACGCCGAGACGACCCCGACCACGCCGAGCGGATGCCAGGTCTCCATCAGCCGGTGTCCCGGCCGCTCCGAGGGCATCGTCCGCCCGTACAACTGCCGCGAGAGGCCGACGGCGAACTCGCAGACATCGATCATCTCCTGCACCTCGCCCAGCGCCTCGGCGCGAATCTTGCCCGCCTCCAGGGTCACCAGCGCCGCCAGGTCGGCCTTGTGCGCGACGAGCAGTTCGGCCAGCCTGCGCACCACCGCGGCGCGCACCGGCGCGGGCACGGTGCGCCATCGCCGGAACGCCACGGCGGCCCGCTCGACGGCGGCGTCGACCGACGCCGCGTCGTCGGCGGCGAGGGTGAGCAGGCCCTCGCCGGTGATGGGAGTGCGCGCGATCAGCTCGCCGGGTGCGGGCACCTCGACGCCGAGTGCGCGCAACGCCTCAGCGGCCTCCCGGGCGAGCGGGGTTGCCGGATCGGTGCGGACGCTCGCGGCGGCGGTACGGGTGGTTGCCGTCATCGGTTGTTCCCCTTCGGTTTCGAGCCCGCGGGCGGCGCGGCGTGGGCGACCGGACCCCGGGCGATGGTGATCGCGGACAACTTCTCGACACGGTGCGCGTCGGCTGCGTTAGCCTTCGCTGGTGGCGGATACACCGGCAAAACCTGCACTCGACGACATCGATCGTCTGCTGATTCGGGAACTGATGGCAGATGGACGCGCCACCTTGTCGAACCTGGCCGAGAAAGCGAGCCTGTCGGTCTCGGCGGTGCAGTCGCGCGTACGCAGGCTCGAGGCGCGCGGCGTGATCCGCGGGTACACCGCCGACGTGGATCCCGAAGCGCTCGGGCAGTTGCTGTCGGCATTCGTCGCGATCACTCCTCTCGATCCCTCGCAGCCCGACGACGCTCCCGCCGCGCTCCAGCACATTCCCGGCATCGAGGCGTGCCACTCGGTGGCGGGGGACGAGAGTTACGTCCTGCTGGTCCGGGTCGCTTCGCCCCGGCATCTCGAACAGCTGCTGCAGGAGATCAGGGCGACAGCGAATGTCCGCACCCGCAGCACCATCATCCTGCAGACATTCTATGACAGATAGGTCTGGACGATAATTTATACGGCGTGTCGTGGACGACGCCTGAATTATTTCGTATCCTGCCGGTGTGAGCCTCGAACTGGAACGCCCCCGGCCGGGGACAGCGACGGCTTCGGCGATCGTCCCCGCGGCTCGGGTGCACGACGCGCTGTCCACGCACATCCTCGCCGACGGTTTCCCGCTGGTGCTCGATCTGCGCGCCTCGCACGGCCGCACGCTCGTCGACCAGCGCGACGGCGCCGCCTATCTCGACATGTTCGGGTTCTTCGCCTCGAACGCACTGGGGATGAACCACCCGGCGCTGGCGCAGGACCGGCAGTTCCGCGCCGAACTCGCCGAGGTCGCACTGAACAAGCCGAGCAACTCCGACATCTACACCGTCGAGATGGCCGCGTTCGTGGAGACTTTCGCCCGCGTGCTCGGCGACCCGCGGCTACCGCACCTGTTCTTCATCGACGGCGGGGCGCTCGCGGTGGAGAACGCGCTCAAGGTCGCCTTCGACTGGAAGAGCAGGCACAACGAAGCCCACGGCAGGCTCGGGCAGGCCCGCGGCACCAAGGTGCTGCATCTGACCGGGGCCTTCCACGGTCGCACCGGTTACACCATGTCGCTGACCAACACCGATCCGGTGAAGACCGCCCGCTTCCCGGTCTTCGACTGGCCGCGCATCGACACCCCGTATCTGCGTGAGGGCCACCCCGTCGAGGTCGCCGAGGCACTGGCACTCGACCAAGCCCGCCGAGCCTTCGCCGAGCACCCGCACGACATCGCCTGCTTCATCGCCGAACCGATCCAGGGCGAAGGCGGTGACCGGCATCTGCGCGCGGAATTCCTGCGCGCGATGCAACGGCTCTGCCACGAGAACGACGCGCTGTTCGTCCTCGACGAGGTGCAGACCGGCGTCGGCGGCACCGGAACCGCCTGGGCGTACCAGCAATTGGGCCTGGAACCGGATGTGGTGGCCTTCGGCAAGAAGACCCAGGTGTGCGGGATCATGGCGGGCGGCCGCGTCGACGAGGTACCCGACAACGTCTTCGTGGTCGGCTCCCGGCTGAACTCGACCTGGGGTGGGAATCTCACCGACATGGTGCGTGCCCGCCGGATCCTCGAGGTGATCGAGCGCGACGACCTCTTCGACCGCTCCCGCCGGCTCGGCGCGCATCTGCTCGCCCGCCTGCGAACGCTGGCCGCCGCGCACCCGTCGGTCACCGAGCCCCGCGGCCGCGGACTCATGTGCGCGATCACCCTGACGACTCCCGAATTGCGCGATGCGGCGGTGACGGCCTTGCGGGAACGCGAGCACGTGCTGATCCTGGGCTCCGGGCACCGCGGCATCCGATTCCGGCCGCCGCTGACCGTGACCGCCGAAGAACTCGATCAGGCTGTCGACGCGCTCGACCGGGTACTCACCGTCCTCGGGTGAGACTCGCCTCCGCGCCGGCAACTCACCCTTTCGCTCACCCGGCCAGGGACGGGTGAGCTCGGCTCGCCGGCACCGACGGGCGACCTGCACAGCGCTGGGAAGTATCGGATGCTGCCGAGAGTGGAGATGTGCGCCGTCGGGCGCCGCCGGTGGGCACCGCAGTCGAACTCGTGGCAAGGACGCGACCGCTCGCACGCGCGGCGCCCGCTCGCGGCCCGGCGGCGCGGTCAGTCCAGGCGCAGTCCCAGCGCGCCCACGGCGAATCGGGAGACCGCGGCCCGGGCGGCGACCAGCGCGGGATCCTGACCGGCTTGCGCCCAACCGGTGATCTCGGCCGAACCGTCCGCCCCGGGAGTGAGCACGATTTCGGCCACCAGTTCGGTGGTGGTGGGCTCGCACACGGCCCACGAGTAACGGGTCCCGGTCTCCCAGTCGGCGTTACGGCGTCCCACGTACTCGGGGTCGGTGATGCCTCCTTCGGCGAGTGCGGGCCGGTCGTCGATGCGCTCGTCGGCCCGCAGTGCGCGCAGATACCAGCTGCCCGCGTTGATCTCGATCGGTTCCATCACCACTCCTCGTATCCGCATCTGCCGTCACCCTGCCTGTCGACCCTGTGCTCACACGCGCTGCGCTCGATGCGTCGTGCGCACGAGCTGTTCGTGTACCGAAGGCGTCGGCACCAGGTGGTCGTTTTCAGTTGCGTGTTGTGCCGAGCACTCGACAATTCTCGGGCCAGGCTAGTGCTCGGGTGGTCGCCGCAGTCGGTGCATCCCGCTCGTTGCGTGGTCGCTCCGGCGCCGATAGTGGCGCCCGCCGCATCACGTCGCTGCGGGGTTCACGCGCCGGGTAGGCTCCGATCACGGCTCGACCGCCGCCGACGAGATCGCGGTAGGCCCCGCGCGGGGGGACCGGCGCCGGGATGCCCGGGCGTCCTGCGGGCGCGGAATCCGCGTCGATGTGACCGAGAGGCGTGGTGCGCAGGCGCCGCCGTTCAGGCCGGGGTTAGCACATTCGTTCGATCCTGGCGGGTGTGGCGTGTTAGGTTGGCGTGATGGGGCGGGTGGTGAAGCGGGCGTATAAGTATCGCTTCTATCCGACCCCTGAGCAGGTTGAGCAGTTGGCCCGCACGTTCGGTTGTGTGCGGTATGTGTACAACCGGGCGTTGGCGGAACGTTCCCGCGCATGGGCTCAGGAGCAGCGCCGCGTTTCGTATGCGGAGTCCGACAAGCTTCTCACCGGCTGGAAGCGCGATCCGGACACGGTGTGGTTGACCGAGCCGTCGAAGGGGCCGTTGCAGGCGGTGTTGCGGCATCTGCAGGGCGCGTTCGAGAAGTTCTGGCGCAAACAAGCCAAGTATCCGCGGTTCAAGAAGAAGGGCCGGTCGAGGGATTCGGCGACCTATTTCTCGAACTGTTTCACCTTCCGCGACGGCCGGTTGAAGCTGGCCAAGCAGTCGCAGCCGCTGGATATCCGCTGGTCGCGGCCGCTGCCGGAGGGTGGGGTGCCGTCGCAGGTGACGGTGTCCAAGGACGCGGCGGGCCGCTACTTCGTCTCGCTGCTGGTCGAAGAGACCGTCTTGGAACACCCGGCCACGGATGTGGTGGTGGGGGTGGATGCGGGGATCACCTCGCTGTATACGTTCTCGACCGGGGAGAAGATCGGCAATCCCCGGTACGAGAAGCGCGACCGCGCTCGGTTGGCGAGAGCCCAGCGGGTGTTGTCGCGCAAGCAAAAAGGATCAACCAACCGGGCGAAGGCCCGGCGGAAAGTGGCGCGTGTCCATGCGCGGATCGTGGATCGGCGTCGCGATCATCTGCACAAGCTGTCGTCTCGGTTGGTGCGCGAGAACCAAGTGATCGCCATCGAGGACTTGTGTGTGCGGAACATGCTGCGCAACCGCTGCCTGGCTCGGGCGATCTCGGATGCGAGCTGGGCGGAGTTCCGGTCGATGCTGGAGTACAAGGCCGGCTGGTACGGGCGCACGGTGGTGGCGGTGGATCGGTTCTATCCGTCGTCGAAGACGTGTTCGGTGTGTGGTCGGGTCATCGAGGAACTGCCGTTGCACATGCGGGAGTGGACGTGTGCGTGTGGTGCGGTGCATGATCGGGATGTGAACGCGGCGAGGAATATACGCGCGGCTGGGCTGGTCGTGCTGGCCTGTGGAGATGGTGTGAGTCCGTCCCACAGTTGATGTGGGAAGGCGGCTGTCGGTGAAGCAGGAACCCCCGGGCGCGAGCCCGGGAATCCCCCGCCTTCAGGCGGGGGAGGAAGTCAATGCGCAGTTCGGTCACTACCGGCTGGAACGGCGGCTGGGCAGCGGCGGCATGGGCCAGGTCTGGGCGGCCCTCGACACCCGCGACGGCCGTCGCGTCGCGCTGAAACTGCTGCCCGCCGAACTCGCCGCCGACGAGGGATACCGCACGAG
This sequence comes from Nocardia higoensis, assembly GCF_015477835.1. Classification (NCBI taxonomy): domain Bacteria; kingdom Bacillati; phylum Actinomycetota; class Actinomycetes; order Mycobacteriales; family Nocardiaceae; genus Nocardia; species Nocardia higoensis. The sequence goes on from NZ_JADLQN010000002.1 coordinate 775,165, forward strand.
GTTCGAGCGGGAGGCTCTGCTCGCCGCCGCGCTGCATGACCCGCACATCCCCGCCATCCACGGCCACGGCGCGGTCGATGGACGGTTGTTCATCGACATGGAACTCGTCGAGGGCGCGGACCTGTCGGCGCGCCTGGCCGCGTACGGGCCACTCGACCCGCCCACCGCCCTGGACATCCTCACCCAGGTGGCCTCGGCCCTGGACACCGCGCACGCCGCGGGCCTGATCCACCGCGATGTCAAACCCTCGAACATCCTGGTCCGCCCCGACGGCTTCGCCTACCTGATCGATTTCGGCATCGCCCGCACCCACGGTCAGACCTCGGTCACCGCGACCGGCCTGACCATCGGCACCTGGGCCTACATGGCGCCGGAACGCTTCAACGGTCACGCCGACGCCCGCTCCGACATCTACTCGCTGGCCTGCGTCTTTTTCGAAGCCCTCACCGGCCGCCGGCCCTACGGCGACACCGAGCCCGCCCAGCAGATGCACGGCCACCTCATGACCGACCCGCCGCGCGCCGCCGCGTCGAACCCGGCCGTCCCGCCCGCCCTCGACGAGATCCTCGCCCGCGGCATGGCCAAGCAGGCCGACCTCCGGCCCGCGAGCGCCGGGGAATTCGTCCGCGCCGCCCGCGCGGCACTCGGCGGCCGCCCCGCGCGCGACTCCGCGAACCCGGCCGCCGCGCCCGCTCCACCACCCACCCGAATCGACACCGCCGCCTCGACCGGGGGACGACCACCGACTCCGACGAACGCACTGCCCGAACCGGCATCGGCAGGTGCCGCCGACGCGCCACCGGTCTCGATGCCGACTTCTGGGCCGTCCTGTCCGACGGCGGCACCGGGGCGGCCCGATCGGGGTGTCCACCCCGGCGTCCCGCACTACGCGGAGCCGGTCGGAGAGATCGGCGCGGCCCGGATCCCGTCCCCCGGCTCGCGGCTGCCCGCGGCGACGCCCGATCCCGAGGCGGCTGATCCCGACGCCGCGGACGCAGTCGCGGTGCGAAGTCCGAATCCGACCAAGGTGTTGCCCGTCGCCGACCCGACCGGCGCGGCCGTCGCCCCGTCGCCGGTTCACCCACCCGCGGCCCCGGCGGGCGGGCAGCGCTGGGTTCCGCCGCCGGAGCGTCGTCGCGCCGATCCGGTCCCCGCGCCGCCCCCGGCAGGTCTGGGGCGGCGGCGTCCCGCGGATCCCGTCCCCGCGCCGCCCCCGGCAAGCCTGCGGCGACCGCGTCCCGCCGATCCGGTGCCCGCCCCGGCGTCCGGTGCTCCCGGAACGTGGTCCGGCCGCGCCGCCGCCCCGCGGCAGGGGGATGGGCGGCGACCGGCCCCGCGATCGCGGCAGTGGGCCCCGCGCCGAGGTAGGCGCCGCGGTGGCGTCCTGCGCACCCTGCTGTGGGCGACGGTGCTGATCCTCGTCGCGCCGTGCGTCTTCGCGGTGGGCTGCCTGGCGGTGCTGGCGTCGGACTCCTCGGACGGTTCCGCCGAGCAGAACACACCGCCGCCCGTGGCCACAGCGGAGGAACCGGCTCCCGGCTCGGCCGGGGTGGCGCCCGCGGGTACTCCCGTCCGGGACGGAAAATTCGAGTTCGCCGTAGCGGGCCTCGACTCCGGCGATCGGGTGGGATTCCAGAACGCGAACGGTTCGTTCCTGATCGTCACGCTGGACGTCCTCAACCATTCCGACGAGACGAAGTGGTTCCTGCCGTTCGGGCAGAAACTGGTCCTCACCGACGGCGCCGTCGTCGAACACGACGCCACCGCGACGGCGTGGCAGGCCGTGCAGCACCGGCTCGGGCATACCTTCGAGCTGCCGCCGGGGGCGTCCGGGACCGCCGTGCTGGTGTTCGACGTGCCGGACACCGGCACGGCCGCGCACCTGGAACTGCACGATTTCGTGCTCTCCGAGGGCGTGTCGGTGGCGCTGTACTAGACGGCGGGTTCCTGGTCGTCCGGCCGGGGCCGGGCCTCCTGCGGGCCGAAGACCGCGTACACGGCCCGGCGGCCGATCTCCAGAGCACGGGCCAGGAGGTCGGTGTCGCGGGCGGTGGAGTCCACTCTGGGCGCGTCGGCGGGCGGATGGATCTGCAGGACCGCGTCGCCGAGTTCGGCGAAAGCGCGGTTCTCCGCCTCCTCCAGAGCGGGCCGGGCCAGGAAGGCCCGATAGGCGCCCGGCGCGACGAACCGCAGATAATTGCCGCCCACCAACTGATGTACCCGCGAGTTGGGCTCGCGCTTCTCGTCGGTGCGGCGGGTGCGCAGCACCAAGAAGTGGGTGCCGCCCGCGCGCACGGCCGAGCGGATCGGGATCGGCTCGGCGATACCGCCGTCGAAGTAGGGCACACCGCCGAGCATCAGCGGCCCGCCCGCCAGGATCGGCAGGTTCGCGCTGGCCCGCAGCGCGCGCATCAGACTGCGCTTGTCGGTGATGTGCGGGCGCAGATCCACCGGATTGCCGGTGCGTCCGTCGGTGGCGATGGGATGCAGAGTGGTCGCATGCTCGAGGATGGCGTCGAAATCCATCGGCTCGACCCCGTCGTACACCCGATGCACCAGGTAGCGGACATCGAAAGCGGCCCCACCGCGCAGTATTCGCGCCGGGTTGATGACCGCATTCATGATCTCCGGATTCGACCACGATCGCATGCCGGGCACCGCGCGCCCGGACAGCAGCCACGCGCCGTTGATCGCTCCGGCCGAGGTGCCGTAGATCGCGTCGAACAACCCGGACAGGCCGAGTTCCTCCATCGCCTGCACCATGCCGCTGGAATACACTCCCCGGCTGCCGCCGCCCTCGACGACGAGGAAGAGGCGATGACCGTCGGCCCGGGAACCTGTCGCTTTTCGGCCGCGGATGATGTCGGCCACGGGTGAGCTGGACACCCGATCACCATACGCCGAGGGCGGGTTCGGACCCGTGGTCCGAACCCGCCCTCGGATGGGCTCAGCCGTTGATCACTTGATCTCGGCCAGCACCGTGCCCTGGGTGATGGCGGCGCCCGCCTCCACCGCCAGACCGGTGACCACGCCGGCCTTGTGCGCGTTGACCGGGTTCTCCATCTTCATGGCCTCGAGCACCGCGATCAGGTCGCCCGCCTCGACGGACTGGCCTTCCTCGACGGCGACCTTGACGACGGTGCCCTGCATCGGGGCGGTCACGGCGTCACCGGACGCCGCGCCTGCGGCACCGCCGCCGCGCTTGCGCGGCTTGGGCTTCTTGCGGATCGCGCCGCCGCCACCGCCGTTGCCGCCGCCGATGCTGAAGTTGCCCGGCAGCGAGACCTCGACCCGACGGCCGCCGACCTCGACGACCACCTTCTGACGCGGACCGTCCTCGTCCTCGTCAGCGGCGGCGCCGGCGCCGGTGTAGGGCTCGATGGTGTTGTTCCACTCGTTCTCGATCCACTTGGTGTAGACGTCGAACTTCTCGCCGTCACCGATGAAGGCCGGATCCTCGACGATCGCCCGGTGGAACGGGATGACCGTGGCCAGGCCCTCGACCTGGAACTCGGCCAGCGCGCGACGGGCGCGCTCGAGCGCCTGGGTGCGGTTCTCGCCGGTGACGATCAGCTTGGCCAGCATCGAGTCGAACTGGCCGCCGATGACGCTGCCCTGCACGACGCCGGAGTCGACACGCACGCCGGGGCCGGTGGGTTCGCGGTAGACCGTGACCGGTCCGGGGGCGGGCAGGAAGCCGCGGCCGGCATCCTCACCGTTGATGCGGAACTCGAAGGAGTGGCCGCGCGGGGTGGGATCCTCGGTGATCTCCAGTTCCTCGCCGTTGGCGATGCGGAACTGCGCGCGCACCAGGTCGATGCCCGCGGTCTCCTCGGTGACCGGGTGCTCGACCTGCAGGCGGGTGTTCACCTCGAGGAAGGACACGGTCTCGCCCTGCACCAGGTACTCCACGGTGCCCGCGCCGTAGTAGCCGGCCTCGCGGCAGATGCGCTTGGCGGACTCGTGGATCTTGGTGCGGACCTCGTCGGACAGGAACGGCGCGGGCGCCTCCTCGACGAGCTTCTGGAAGCGGCGCTGCAACGAGCAGTCGCGGGTGCCCGCGACCACGACATTGCCGTGCTGGTCGGCGATGACCTGGGCCTCGACGTGGCGGGCCTTGTCCAGGTACTGCTCGACGAAGCACTCGCCGCGACCGAAGGCCGCGATCGCCTCGCGGGTAGCCGACTCGAACAGTTCGGGGATCTCCTCGATGGTGTGCGCGACCTTCATGCCGCGGCCGCCACCACCGAAGGCCGCCTTGATGGCGACCGGGACGCCGTACTGCTTGGCGAACTCCACGACCTCGTCGGCGTTCTTCACCGGGTCCTTGGTGCCCGCGGCCATCGGCGCCTTGGCGCGCTCGGCGATGTGGCGGGCGGTGACCTTGTCGCCCAGGTCGCGGATGGACTGCGGCGAGGGGCCGATCCAGATCAAGCCCGCGTCGAGCACGGCCTGGGCGAAGTCGGCGTTCTCCGACAGGAATCCGTAGCCGGGGTGGATCGCGTCGGCACCGGACTTGGCCGCGGCGTCGAGGATCTTGTCGAACACGAGGTACGACTCGGCCGAGGTCTGGCCGCCCAGCGCGAAGGCTTCGTCGGCGAGCTTCACGAAGGGCGCGTCGGCGTCCGGCTCGGCGTACACGGCGACGCTGGCGATGCCGGAGTCTTTCGCCGCCCGGATCACGCGTACGGCGATCTCGCCTCGGTTAGCTACGAGTACCTTCGTGATCCGCGCGCTGGCATGGCTGGGCACTGAGCCTCCTGGTTTGCATTCTTCTGGTCGCTTCGCGGGACGGTGGCCGCGCGGCCCGCTCCCGGTTGGGGGTCGGAACACCACACGAGCTCCGCCCGTGCCGACAATGTACGTCTGGGCGAGTGTAGGCAGTCTGCCAATTGACGCCGAACTCGGATAGCCCTACTGAACAGTAGGTGTCGCATCACACTCGACCGATGATGTGTCCGGCGTCCATTGTGCTGGCATCCGATGTCAGTTTATTCGGCCCTCAGCGGGCCCGTGCGCGCCGCCCTGCCCGCGCGGGCGCCTCACCCGGTTCCGCTCCCCGGGCGATGGGCAGCCGCACCGAGTTGCCCCATTCGGTCCAGGAGCCGTCGTAGTTGCGCACGCCCCGGTAGCCGAGCAGGTAGGTCAGCACGAACCAGGTCAGGCTCGACCGCTCGCCGACGCGGCTGTAGACCACGAGGTCCTCGGCAGCGCTGAGCTCGCCGTAGACGGCGTCGAGCTCGGCGCGTGCGCGGAACCGGCCGTCCGGGCCGAAGGCCTCGGTCCAATCGATGTTGACCGCGGTCGGGATGTGCCCGCCGCGCAGCGCGGCGTCGGCCGGGTGGACCGGATCGTGGTTGAGTTCGCCGGAGTATTCGCGCGCCGAGCGCACATCCAGCAGGGGAGAGGTGCCGAGAGTGCTCAGCACGTCGTCACGGAAGGCGCGCGCGATGCCGTCGTCGCGGCGCACCGCCGGATAGGCGCTGGTGGGGCGCGGATAGGGCAGCTCGAAGGTGGTGTCGCGGCTCTCGGAGATCCAGGCCTCGCGTCCGCCGTCGAGCAAGCGGACGTCCTCGTGCCCGAACAGGGTGAACAGCCACAGGGTGTGCGCGGCCTGGGCGTTGCCGCGGTCGCCGTAGATCACCACGGTGTCCTCGCGGCCGATGCCCTTGGCTCGCATGAGCTCGGTGAACCGGGAACCGTCGATATAGTCGCGCATCAACGGGTCCTCGAGATCACGACGCCAGTCGATCTTGATCGCCCCTGGCACGTGGCCGATGTCGTAGAGCAGCGCGTCCTCGTTGGACTCCACGATCGACAGTCCCGCCGCGCCGATGTTCGCCGACAGCCACTCCGTGGTCACCAAACGGCGAGGATGTGCGTAGGCGCCGAAGGGGGCGTAGGGGTCCGGGGCAACGGGCACTATGGGGTTTCCTTCGCACGTGAGGGGCCGTCGTGAGGCGTCATGAGGCGGGTCCGCTTCACCAGCGATGGTAGAGGTGGAGTGTTACCGGACGTTGTTTCAGGCAACGAATCGCCGCGACGACCGATTAACGCAATGGCCGATTAGATCGAACCCGCATCCGATAAAGTCTCCTTCAGAGGAGGGGTGAGCTATGTCCGATTCGTGGCCGCGGCGGCGACTGCTCGCGATCCTGCGCGGCGCGAGCGAGCCCCTCGATGCCCAGGAACTGGCCAGGATCACCGGACAGCACGTGACCACCGTGCGGTTCCACCTCGATGTGCTCACCAAGGAATCCCTGGTCCGCCAGTTCCAGCAACCCCCGCGCGGGCGCGGTCGCCCGCGGATCGGTTACCGCGCCGTGCAACGGACGCTGGGATATCAGGAATTGGCGCAGGTCCTCGCCGACCAGCTCGGCCCCGACCCGCGCTCCCGCTCGGAAGCGGGGCTGGCCGCGGGCCGGGCCTGGGGCGCCAAGCTCGACGCGGACGAACGTCGCGTCGAAACCTTGTCCGACGCCAAGGACGTCACCATCGGCCTGTTGTCGGAACTGGGTTTCGCCCCCGAGCGCGACACCGCCTCCGACGACGGCGAACACGTGGTGATCCGGATGACCGGCTGCCCGTTGCGCGATCTGGCACGCACCCATTCCGACGTGGTGTGCGCGGTGCACCGTGGCCTGATCGAGGAAGTGCTCGACCGCAGCGGCGAACGCGGCGCGGTGAAGGTGCGGCTGAATCCGTTCGTGGAGCCGGAACTGTGCCTGACCAGGCTGGAGATGGCCCGCAGGCCGGCGAGGAACAACGGCGCGCCCCAGGGGCCGGAGGGCGGAAACCAGGACGGCCGAGGCGAGCCCGTCCTCACCCATCCGTCAACGGGGCGGGTCGCTCCACAGCTGCGCAACTCCGGCGCCGACATCGCGAAGCAATCTGCGCAGCAGTGGTAGACCGATGCCGATCACGCTGGACGGGTCGCCCTCGATGCGGTCGACGAACCAGCCCCCCATCCCGTCGAGGGTGAACGCACCCGCTACCTGAAGCGGTTCGCCGGTGGCCAGGTAGGCCTCGAGTTCTTCGGGTTCGGGCTTGGCGAAATGCACCGTGGTGGTGCTGCAGTCGACGGCCTCGCCGACGATCTCGCCCGCCCGCAGCCGCAGCACGCAGTGCCCCGTGATGAGATCGGCGCTGCGCCCGGCCATCTCGGACCAGCGCGCTCGTGCGACCTCGAGGGTGTGCGGCTTGCCCTGCAGGACGCCGTCGATCAGGAGCATGGAATCGCAGCCGACGATCAGGCAGTCGTCGCGGTACTCACCGATATCGGCGGCGGCGGCGACATCCAGGGCCTTGGCGCGTGCCAGCTCGGTCACCACCGTGTCGGGCGCGGTGCCCGCGGGCAGTGCCGCGGCCACCGCGTCCTCGTCGACGTCGGACACCCGGACGACAGGATCGATGCCCGCCCGGCGCAGCACGTGTCTGCGCGCGGGTGAGGCGGACGCGAGAATCAGCGTGGGCATCGTGTTCCGCCGTGAGGTCATGTCCCGCGGTGGCTCAGCGCAGCCGCGAGAGCGCCGGGAAGGAATACGGCGAGAACGGGGAAGCGCCGCGATGCATCTGCGTCGGCCTGCCCCACAGTTCCCGTGGCTTGCCGGAATCGGCGTCCCCGGACCCACCCGCCGCGGCCGCGAACACGCACACCAGGGCGGCGATCTCGGCGTCGCTGGGCGAGCCGCGCAGAATCTGCAGGAACGGCGCCGCGCTCGGCTCGGGGGTCGCGACCGCGTCCACGGCGGCTTCTGTCTCCTCGGCGAGGGGTTCCACAGCCAGATCCAGCTCGGCGGCGGTCAACACATCTTCTTCTGCCACGGTCGTCACAGTGCCAGATCCTCTCTCTCACTCGATCAGGCGTGTTCCCTCGACAGGCGAAGAACGCCTCCCGACTTTCCAGGCCTTGCGACCCGCAGGCACATCCGCCCGCGGGCCTCTCGACTTTCCAGTGTGCGCGGCCTAACGAGGGTATCGCTTATTCAGAGCGGGATGTTGCCGTGTTTCTTCGGCGGCAGGCTGACCATCTTGCGCTCGAGCAGCCGCAGCGCCGAGACGATCTGACCGCGGGTGTGCGACGGCGGGATGACCGCGTCGACGTATCCGCGCTCGGCCGCGACGTACGGGTTCACCAGAGTGTCCTCGTACTCGTTCTGGAGCTCGAGCCGCAGCGCATCGACGTCGCTGCCGTCCTTCGCGGCCTGCTGCAACTGCTTGCGGTAGACGAATCCGACGGCGCCGGAAGCGCCCATCACGGCGATCTGCGCGGTCGGCCAGGCCAGGTTCACATCGGCGCCCATGTGCTTGGAACCCATGACGTCGTAGGCGCCGCCGTAGGCCTTGCGGGTGATGATGGTGATCTTGCCCACAGTGGCCTCACCGTAGGCGTAGAGCAGCTTCGCGCCGCGCCGGATGATGCCGTTGTACTCCTGGCCGGTACCGGGCAGGAAGCCGGGAACATCGACCAGGGTGATGATCGGGACGTTGAACGCGTCGCAGGTGCGCACGAACCGTGCGGCCTTCTCCGAGGCGTCGATGTCCAGGCAGCCGGCGAACTGGGTCGGCTGGTTGGCCACGATGCCCACGCTGCGGCCGTCGATGCGGCCGAAGCCGACGATGATGTTCATCGCGCGCTCGGCCTGCACCTCGAGGAATTCGTCGTCGTCGAGCAGGCGACGGATGACCTCGTGCATGTCGTAGGGCTGGTTCGGCGAATCCGGGATGAGCGTGTCCAGCTCGATGTCCTCGGCGGTGAGCGAGTCCTCGATGGCACCCTCGATCGGGTCCGTCGCCGGGAAACGCGGCGCCTCGGCCTGGTTGTTGCTCGGCAGGTAGGACAGCAGGTCCTTGACGTAGTCCAGCGCGTCCTGCTCACCGGAGGCGACGTAGTGCGCCACGCCCGACTTCACCATGTGGGTGTGCGCGCCGCCCAGCTCCTCCATGGTGACTTCCTCGCCGGTGACCGTCTTGATGACGTCCGGGCCGGTGACGAACATCTGGCTGGTCTGGTCCACCATCACCACGAAGTCGGTCAGCGCGGGCGAGTAGACGTGACCACCGGCGGCCGGGCCCATGATCAGCGAGATCTGCGGGATCACGCCGGAGGCCTGGATGTTGCGGTGGAAGATCTCGCCGTAGAGGCCGAGGGAGACCACGCCCTCCTGGATGCGAGCGCCCGCGCCCTCGTTGATGCCGACCAGCGGACGACCGGTCTTGAGCGCCAGGTCCATCACCTTGACGATCTTCTCGCCGTAGACCTCGCCGAGGCTGCCGCCGAAGACGGTGACGTCCTGGCTGAAGATGCAGACGTCGCGGCCGTCGATGGTGCCGTAGCCGGTCACGACGCCGTCGCCGAGCGGCCGGTTGTTCTCCAGGCCGAAGTTGACGCTGCGGTGCCGGGCCAGCGCGTCGAGCTCGACGAAGGAACCCTCGTCGAGCAGCGCGAGGATGCGCTCGCGGGCGGTCATCTTGCCCTTGGCGTGCACCTTGTCGACCACGGCCTCACCCATCGGGTGTTTGGCCTCTTCCAGCCGATTCCGCAGGTCAGCCAGCTTCCCGGCGGTGGTGTGGATATCGGGGGAGTCCGCCGAACCAGAGGCGGACTGCTGCTGGACACTCGTCATGGGTTCGGAGTGTAACCAGAGACAGGAACGGTCCGTAACGGCGCGGTGCCTACCGGCGAGTAGAAAAGCCCAGGTCGAACCACGCCTACGGCTCTTTTCCGGCCCCTCTGCCCTGGCAGAACGGGCGCTCCGCGCGACGGGTAGCGTCGCCGCCGTGCAGAGCCCTTCACCGGATACCGCGCAGCGCAGGACGCCGTTGGATGTCGGCCGGTTACGCGCCGCCGTCGCCTCGGCCGGGCTGTCGTTCTCCCGGGTGGACGTCGTCGAGTCCACCGGGTCCACCAACGCCGATCTCATCGCCCGCTCCCGGGAGCCGGGCGCGGACGGTTCGGTCCTGCTCGCCGAGGCGCAGGAGTCCGGTCGCGGCAGGCACGCGCGGGCCTGGGCCAGTCCGCCGCGCGCGCAGATCGCCCTGTCGATGCTGGTGCGCCTGCCTGGGGTCGATCCCGCGGTGCTCGGCTGGCTGCCGTTGCTGACCGGGATCGCCGTCGTCGACGCCCTGCGCGCGACCGCGCAGGTGCCCGCCGACCTCAAGTGGCCCAACGACGTCCTCATCGGCGGCCGTAAGGTGGCGGGCATCCTGGCCGAGGTCGCCGAGGCCGGCCCCGCGCCCGCCGTGGTGATCGGCATCGGCGTCAACGTCACCCTCGGGGAAGCCGAACTTCCTGTGCCGCATGCCATCTCGCTCGAACTCGCCGGAGCCGCGGAACTGGATCGCACCGAGTTGGTGGCCTCCGTCCTCACCGAATTCGACCGGCGCTTCACCGCATGGCGCGACGCCGGCTGGGCCACCGCCGGGCTCGTCGACGCCTACCGCGAACGCTGCGCCACCATCGGTACCGAGGTGCGTGCCGAACTGCCCGGCGGCCGCGCGCTCACCGGAACAGCCACCGGCATCGACGATGCGGGACGTTTGCTGGTGGGCGGCGAGGCGGTCTCCGCAGGCGATGTCACCCACCTGCGCGGCCAGTATCGGCGCTGAGGACCGGCGAAATGCGGTGTCCGCCACGGCCGGAGATCCCCGGCAGCGGCCGTCGGCGCGGGTAGCGTTTCGGATATGGGTTACCCGGAGGATGTGCTCGCGCCCGAAGAGCAGCTGATACTCCACCGCCATCCGCATTGGAAGATGCTGTTCTGGCCGGTCGTGACGCTCATCGTCGGCACCGCGCTGGCGGGTTTCGGCGGCGGGCTGGCCTACCGCACCACCGAGGGCACGCTGCGCACGGTGCTGCTGATCGCGGTGCCCGTGGTGTGGGTTCTGGTGGTGCTCTGGCGCGTGCTTGCCCCCGTCCTGGCCTGGAAGACGACGCATTTCATCGTCACCGACCGCCGGGTGCTGGTGCGCGAGGGCGTGCTGACCCACACCGGCATCGACATTCCGATGAGCCGCATCTCCAGCGTGCAGTTCCGGCACGGGATCTTCGACCGGATGCTGGGCACCGGCACCCTGATCATCGGTTCCTCCTCGGAGGAGCCGCTCGAATACGACGACATCCCCGACGTGCAGGGCGTGCACTCGCTGCTCTATCACCAGGTGTTCGAGGCTTCCATCGATCGTTGATCCGGGCCGATCGCCGCGCCGGGCCGGTCGCCGATCCGTAATCTGGTCCCATGACCGCGGTACTGCTGGCCGAAGACGACGAGGCCATCGCTGCGCCGCTTTCGCGGGCGCTGGGGCGCGAGGGATATTCCGTGACCGTGGAGAGTTACGGTCCCGCCGTGCTCAGCCGGGCCCTGGAGGGCCATCACGACCTGCTCATCCTCGATCTCGGCCTGCCCGGCATGGACGGGCTCGAGGTGTGCCGCCAGGTCAGGGCCCGCGGCGCCGACCTCGCGGTGCTCATGCTCACCGCGCGCACCGACGAAGTGGATTTCGTCGTCGGTCTCGACGCCGGCGCCGACGACTATGTGGGCAAACCCTTCCGGCTCGCCGAGCTGCTGGCTCGGGTCCGTGCGCTGTTGCGCCGCAGCGGCATCGGCGACGAAGCCGTCGAGGTCGGTGGAATCCGGCTGGAGCCCGCCGCGCGCCGGGTGCTGGTCAACGGTGCCGAGGTCGGTCTGGCCAACAAGGAATACGCACTGCTCAAGGTGCTCATCGACCGGGCGGGCCAGGTGGTGCCCAGGGAGACGATCCTGCGCGAGGTCTGGGGCGACGCCGAGCTCCGCGGCTCCAAGACCCTCGACATGCACATGTCCTGGCTGCGCCGCAAGATCGGCGACGAGGGGCCGATGGCCGAACGCCGCATCGTCACCGTGCGCGGCATCGGCTTCCGGCTGAACACCGACTGACGTGCGCCGTCGCATCCTGCGTTCGATGCTGGCCGTGCTGACCGTCACCACGGTCCTGTTCGGCGTCCCGCTGACCTATCTGGCCTGGCTGTGGGTCGAGGACATCACCCGCGGGGACCTGCGCGACCGCCTCGACCGCGTGGCGACCGAGATCGTGCTGCAGGAGGGCCCTGACGGCCGGGTCGACGGTGGTCTGGATCTGCGGTCGGTGCGCGCGATCGTGCCGGTCGACGGGCGGTTGACCATCGTCTACCCGACCAGGCTCGACAATGCCGCGCGCGCCGAGATCGGTGTTCCCTCCGTCGAGGATCCGCTGGTGGAATCGCTGGCGATGGGGGCTTCGGGCTCGCTGCGCCTGGAGGTGCCCGCCGCGCCCATGAAGGAGATGCAACGCCAGGCGGCGGCGGTGGTGGCGCTGGCGGTGCTGGCCTCGCTCGCCGCCGCGGCGACCGTCGCGGTGGTGACCGCCCGCCGGGTCGCCGATCCGCTGCGCGATGTGGCGGCGCGGGCCGCGCGGCTGGCTATGGGCGATTTCCGGCCAGACCCGCGCAGGCACGGCATCTCCGAGCTGGACCGGGTGTCCGACGTGCTCGATTCGGCGACCGTCGAGATCGCCGGCCGCCTGCAACGTGAACATGCCCTCGTCGCCGATGTCTCCCATCAGCTGCGCAGCCGGTTGACCGCGGTGCGGTTACGCCTGGACGAGCTGTCGGCGCACTACGACCCCGAGGTGGTGCACGAGGCCGAGGAGGCGATGGCCCAGGTCGACCGGCTCACCGACGCCATCGACGACCTCGTGCGCGCCTCCCGTGACGAGGACGCCGCCGACCGCGACCCCATTGCGGTGATGGAGGAGTTACGCGCGGTGATCGAGGAATGGAAGCCGCCGTTCGGGGAGGCGGGCAGGAGGCTGGTGCTGGCGGGCGACGAGTCGCTGCGGGCCAGGATCACCCCGTCGCGGCTGCGGGAGGCGGTCACCGTGCTGGTCGACAACGCGCTCATCCACGGCGGCGGGACCTGCACGGTCTCGGTACGCGCGGTGCGGCCCGGTTTCGCGCGTGAGCAGCTGGTGTGTGTGGAGGTCGGTGACCAGGGTGAGGGCGTGCGCGACGAACTCGCCCCGCACATCTTCGACCGCGGGTTCTCCGCGGGCGGCTCGACCGGCGTCGGTCTGGCGCTGGCTCGCGCTCTCGTCGAGGCCGACGGCGGCAGGCTCGAACTCCAGCAACGCCGTCCCGCGATGTTCCGGGTGTTCCTGGGTTCCTCGGTGACCGGCAAACCGGTCTCCGTCGCACCCGAACCGCGCTGAACGGGTCCGCGCCGCACCGGGCCGTACCGATCAGCTGCGGTCGAGCCGTTCTTCCTCGATGAGTTCTTCGAACTCGGCCTCGAGGTCGGCCATCTCGTCGGGGAACACCCACCTGCGCATCGCCCAGAAGCGGAACGCCATCTGCAGCAGATTGCCGATGATGAACGCGCTGACGAAGTCGGCGACGTTCTCCACCAGGAAACTGACCGCGGGCTGACGCAGATCGAACACGTAGCTCGATATCCACAGCGGGATATTGCTGAGCACCACGCCCACGCCGCTGACCCCGAAGAACAGCAGCGCCTCGTGACTGCGCTCGCGTCCGCCGCGGTGCTTGAACGACCACTCGCGGTTGAGGACGTAGGAGGCGATGACGGCGATGACGCCGGAGATGATCTTGGCGGTGACCGGCTTGTCGGTCAGCACCGTCCACTTCAGCAGGTAGAAGATGCCGCTGTCGATGATGAAGGTGGTGGCCCCGACGATGGCGAACTTGATCAGTTCGTGGTGGCGGTAGGCCATCTCCCGCACGGGCTGGGGGAGGACGCTGACCGCGTCGTCGACGATGGACACGGGGTCGAAGTGTACCGGTAGGGGGCGCGCCGACCCGACGTGACAAGATTGCCCGACGTGAGCACCCGTAGTTTCGACCCCTCTGCCATGCCCACCGTCACCATGATCGGCGGCGGACAGTTGGCACGGATGACGCATCAGGCCGCGATCGCACTCGGTCAGCGGCTGCGGGTACTGGCCGAACGATCCGACGATCCGGCCGCGCAGGTCAGCCCCGATGTCGTGCTCGGTTCGCACACCGATCTGGCCGCGCTGCGCAAGGCCGCCGTCGGCTCGCACGCGCTGACCTTCGACCACGAGCACGTGCCGACCGAGCACCTGGAAGCCCTCGTCGCCGAGGGCGTGACCGTGGCCCCGCCACCGTCCGCCCTGCGTTACGCCCAGGACAAGCTGGACATGCGCGTGCGCCTGAGTGAGCTCGGCCTGCCCGTCCCCGCCTTCACCGCCGTGACCACCCCCGCCCAGGCGACCGCGTTCGGCGACGAGCACGGCTGGCCGTTCGTCCTCAAGGCGGTGCGCGGCGGCTACGACGGCCGTGGCGTCTGGATGCCCGCCGACGCCGCCGAAGCCGAACGGCTGGTCGCCGAACAGCTGGATCGCGGTGTCTCGCTGCTCGCCGAAGCCAAGGTCGATCTGCGCCGTGAACTCTCCGCGATGGTGGCACGCTCGCCCTTCGGTCAGGCCGCGACCTGGCCGGTGGTGGAGACCGTGCAGCGCAACGGTCAGTGCGCGGTGGTCTTGGCGCCCGCCCCCGACCTGTCCGACGAACTGGGTGCGCGGGCGGAGACCATGGCGCTGAACCTGGCGCGTGAACTCGGCGTGGTCGGCGTGATGGCGGTCGAACTGTTCGAGACGAGGCAGGGCGAGCTACTGGTCAACGAGCTGGCGATGCGCCCGCACAACTCCGGTCACTGGGGTATGGACGGCGCCCGCACCGGCCAGTTCGAACAGCACCTGCGCGCTGTCCTCGACTATCCGCTCGGCGACACCACACCGTTGGCTCCGGTCACCGTGATGGCCAACATCCTCGGCGCCGCCGAAGCGTCCGCGATGTCGATGGACGAGCGCCTGCACCACCTGTTCGCCCGGATGCCCGAGGCCAAGGTGCACCTCTACGGCAAGAGCGAGCGCCCCGACCGCAAGATCGGGCACGTGAACGTGCTCGGCGAGGATGTCGCCGAGGTTCGTGAGAAGGCAGAGCGTGCGGCGCACTGGATGTCGCACGGCGTTTGGACCGACGGATGGGATCCGCATGAGTGAGATCGGCAATACCGGCCCGGCGGTCGGGTTGATCATGGGCAGCGACTCGGACTGGCCGACCATGGAGGCCGCCGCCGAGGCACTGGCCGAATTCGGCGTTCGTTTCGAGGTCGGCGTCGTCTCCGCCCACCGCACCCCGCAGCGCATGCTCGACTACGCCCGCCAGGCCGCGGGCCGCGGTGTGCGGGTGATCATCGCGGGGGCGGGCGGTGCGGCCCACCTGCCCGGCATGGTCGCCTCCGCGACCCCGTTGCCGGTCATCGGCGTGCCCGTCCCGCTGAAGTACCTCGACGGCATGGACTCGCTGTTGTCCATCGTGCAGATGCCCGCGGGCGTGCCCGTGGCCACCGTCTCCATCGGCGGCGCGCGCAACGCGGGCCTGCTCGCTGTGCGCATCCTCGCCGCCGCCGATCCCGCGCTGCGCGCCCGCATGGAGCGGTTCCAGGCGGATCTCGAGAGCATGGTGCTCGACAAGGACCGCGCTCTGCGCGAGAAGCTGCTCGGCTGAAGCCGGAGTTCGTGGCGGCCCGGATCCGAGATCGTCCGGATCGGGACGGGGGACGGTGCCGGTATCGCGTCAGCTCGTCGATGTGAACGGCGATGGGAGCTCGGCGGGCCGGAGCGCGTTTCCGGGACAGGCTACTGGCAGGTCGGCTCGTTCCGTGGGCCGTGCCGCTCGCGTCAGCCGATACGGTGGTTCGGTGGCGAGTGCGGAGAATTCCCGGGTACGTCCCGGGGTGACGGGGGTGGATCCGGCGCGGTTCCGGCTGACCGTGGTGGACGTGGCGCTGCGGCTGTTCGCGGACAAGGGCTACGAGGCCACCACGGTCGACGAGATCGCGGAGGCCGCGGGCATCTCGCGGCGTACGTTCTTCCGGCAGTTCCGTTCCAAAGAGGACGTGATCTTCGCCGACCACGAGGCGCAGCTCGTCGCCGCGTCCGCGTTCCTGGAAGCCGCGCAGGGGGATCCGTGGGATGCCGTCTGCGAAGCGGTGGTGCAGGTCTTCGAGCGCTTCACCCAGTGGCGCGATATCGCCGCGCGCCGGTACCGGGTGGTGCGCCGGGTACCCGCCCTGCGCGAACGCGAGATCGTCACGGTATTCCGCTACGAACGGCTGTTCACCGACTACCTGCGTGATCGGCTGCCCGACTCGCCCGATCTGGCGCGTGTGCAGTTCACCGCCGCGGTGACCGCCACCCACAACTACCTGCTGCGCCGCATGGTGCGCGGGGAGTCCGACGCGGGCGCCGCCGATCTGCGTCAGGAGCTGGCCTCGATTCCGCGCGGGCACGAGCGCGAGCATGCCGCCGACGAACTCGTGGTGGCGGTGTTCCCTCGCGATATGCCCACGCGCCGAGTTGCCGATCTGCTCACCCGCAGGCTGGGTACGCTGTGAAGCGATAACCACCACTGCCTGACACTGAGTGCCAATACGTATCCCCTAGTGTCGCCCTTGGTCGGGTGCGCGCTTCGCGGTAGGATGGCACCGAGTGCCGATGCGTTGACCCCGATACCCAGGAGTGTGCCCGATGGCGGGAAACCCCGATTTCGACCTGTTCAAGCTCGAGGACTTCCACGACGAGCTGCGTGCGGCCATCCGTGCCCTGGCGGAGAAGGAGATCGCGCCGCACGCGAAGGCCGTCGACGGTGAGGCCCGCTTCCCCGAAGAGGCGCTGACCGCGCTCAACGCCGCCGGCTTCAACGCCGTGCACGTCCCGGACGCCTTCGGCGGCCAGGGCGCCGACTCGGTCGCCACCTGCATCGTGATCGAAGAGGTCGCCCGCGTCTGTGGTTCCTCCTCGCTGATCCCCGCGGTCAACAAGCTCGGCACCATGGGTCTGATCCTCAGCGGTTCCGAGGAACTCAAGGCCAAGGTGCTGCCCGACATCGTCAACGGCGAAATGGCCTCCTACGCGCTGTCCGAGCGCGAGGCGGGCTCCGACGCCGCGTCCATGCGCACCCGCGCCCGCCAGGAGGGCGACGACTGGATCCTCAACGGCTCCAAGTGCTGGATCACCAACGGCGGCAAGTCCAGCTGGTACACCGTGATGGCCGTGACCGACGCCGACAAGGGCGCCAACGGCATCTCCGCATTCATGGTCCACAAGGACGACGAAGGCTTTGTCGTCGGCCCGCTCGAGCACAAGCTCGGCATCAAGGGCTCGCCCACCGCCGAGCTGTACTTCGAGAACTGCCGCATCCCCGGCGACCGCATCGTCGGCGAGCCCGGCACCGGCTTCAAGACCGCGCTGCAGACCCTCGACCACACCCGCCCCACCATCGGCGCGCAGGCCGTCGGCCTGGCCCAGGGCGCCCTGGACGCCGCGCTGGCCTACACCAAGGACCGCAAGCAGTTCGGCAAGCCGATCGCCGACTTCCAGAACACCCAGTTCATGCTCGCCGACATGGCGATGAAGATCGAGGCCGCCCGCCTCATGGTCTACACCTCCGCGGCCCGCGCCGAGCGCGGCGAGAAGAACCTCGGCTTCATCTCCGCCGCCGCCAAGTGCTTCGCCTCCGACGTCGCGATGGAAGTCACCACCAACGCCGTTCAGCTCTTCGGCGGCGCGGGCTACACCACCGACTTCCCGGTCGAGCGGATGATGCGCGACGCCAAGATCACCCAGATCTACGAGGGCACCAACCAGATCCAGCGGGTCGTCATGTCCCGCGCCCTGCTCAAGGGCTGATTTCTCCAAAGCCGAGGCGCTTCGGTCGGTCCCGGTACGCATCTCAGGCCGCCTCCAGGCCGTCAGCCGTACCAGGCCGCCGAAGCGCTTCATCCAACGCCGTCCGCGCACGCTCGAAGCTCGACGGCACCAGATGCGTGTGTGTGCGTAGGGAAGGGCCACATTTCGACTAGGGCGTGTGTCGAAGTGAGTTGATGGGGTGGTACCGCTCAGCGGTGCCACCCCATCGCTGCTTGTGGTCGAAGCTGTTGTCTGCGTTGGCATATGTGTGAGGTCTCCGGTAGTTCGGGTTAGCGACCAAGCAAACCTGAATCAGAGCCGGAGACCTCGTGACCAGCGTAGCGGTGTCACACCGAACGAAGTGGAGTCGGAATGGTTCGATCGGAATCAGACAGCGCGAGATGACCAAAATTTCGCTGTCCGAGAAGTCTCCGGCCCCTCAGTAGACTGTCGACTCGGAGTGTGCTTTCTGCACCAACGCCACGAGTTCCTTTGCCGTTACCCCGTTTCCGGCAATGGTGTGCCGTGAACGGATGTCATGCGTACTCCCGTCCGAGTCATACACAGATCCACCACTTTCACGCACGATGACCGTGCCCGCAGCGATATCCCAAGGATTGTTCGACAAAATCACGCACCCGTCAGTGCTGCCATCGGCTACGCAGGCAAGATCGAAGGCGGCGGACCCGAACATCCTGATCCGCTCCGCCCGGGAAGCCAACAGCCCGGTCAGTGACAGTCTCGGGCGGTTTCGCTCCACAGCAGCGTTCCCGACCGCATAGTCTCCCATGGAAACTATTGACTCGGAAAGTTTCGACGCATTACCTACTCGGATCAAATTACCGTTTCTGAAGGCGCCCATTCCGATTGCCGCGTAGTACTCGATGCGTAATGCGGGCATTGCGATAACGCCAATGGTCGGCTCGTTGCCTTCGAACAGTGCGAGTGATATCCCGAAGAGCGGGATGCCGTGAATGAAGTTCGAAGTGCCGTCTATGGGATCGAGTGCCCAGAATGGGTCATGATCTCGACCGGCTTGGCCGCCCTCTTCGCCGAGAAATGCAATGTGTGGAGTTTCAGCACTCAGCAACCGTCGGATATGTTCTTGCACTCTGATGTCGATATCGGTTACGAAATCTCGGTCTCCTTTCGTCGTTACCGATCCGACGGCGGCCGAATCGACTATGGAAACTCCGCTCTTCACCGCACGACGTGCCGATTCGAGCAATGATTCCCTAGTGATATTCACCCACGGGCTCCGTTCCCTTGGTCCACATTTCTTCAAATACTGTGGCGAAGGTCTGAAAGGTGCCTTCGCGTTCACTTCGCTTCGATACGAACGTCGGTGACTCCAGGCCGCGGTCGAATGGCAAGTATGGCTGCATTATGCAAATTTCTGAGTTCACTATACAAATGTTGAATCGGACCGGTGCATCGTAGACGCGGATTTCGATCCGCCCGCACATTTCCTCTGTCCAGTTCGACCGGACTCGTTGCAGCATACGGATGTTCAGCTTCGTCAGGTTGACCAGCGCTCTACGTGCGTGGCCTTCCTCCCGTTCCCGCTCGGCGATGTTCAACCCCTCCGGGTCGAGGAACAGGCATCGCATTTTTGTCCCTTCCTGCATCAAGCGCAGCACTTCGCTATCCGAACACTGCTGGCACAGGATATTCAGAGACAGCCCTACCAGATCAATCGTTCTGGCGTCCCGAAACATTTCCTGCGGAGGATTAACTCTCAAGAAGTCGCCTCGTCTGGCGAATACGCGTTCGATGTCCGACATTGCGTCGGCGCGCACCTCGGTCGGCCGCACGACGGCCCGTCTTCGATCCGATAAATCCATGCCCTCCTTGTAAGTCGAAAACAGTTCCGCAACCGTCCATCCGGGAAACATATTCTGAAGTATTCGACAATGGTGCGGGTATGGAATAGTGGAAATATTTCCTGAAAGCCATCGATAGAACTGCGCTTTCTTCGGTCCGACTCCGACGGACTCGGGGGCGATCTTCGTCGCTATTGCGTCATATTCACGATTGAATGCGGAAACTGTCTGAAGGTGTTGCTGCTGAAGTAGAGCCTTGAGCACTGTTCCCATGTCGTACCCCTCGTCATCATGTGCCCTATTCGGCCGATTGTATCTGTGATGAGCCATAGAAGACACCAGATCGGACCTCGAAGCGTGCAGATAAGACACGCCTGGCGGCGCGGTGATACCGCGCGAGGCGACAAGGTTGTCAGCGATATGGCGCAGACCCGGCCGAAGTTGAACGACCAAGCCGATTTGTCCGCGAAACCCACTGATACACCGGCTATAAGGAGGAACGCATGCGGGACAGCCGCGGCGCGCCGAAGTCTTGGAGAGAGTCGCATCCGCTGTTCGTTCCCGGGCCGACAAGCCGTCCCTGGGGCGGGTTGGGTCATCGTCCGGCCCCGGTGACCATCACATCGCGAGGCGGTGGAGTCGTCAATCCGGCTGTGGTGGCTCTTGATTCACCGAAATCCCGGCGTGAGTTCCACCAGTTGGTGTGCGGACTGGACGCCGTTGTGGATCCCGGCATCGGCCGGATCACAGATCGCGTCGGCCGATCGGCGCCGAGATCATGCTCGGTTGCTTCGGGGCGCAAAATCCGCGCCGAAATGGACCGGGCACACGCCGGCCCCGCCACCAACTGACCGCCCACGACGGGTAGTGAGCCGAAGGTCACCGCCCCTCCGGGCCACTACCGGCACCATTGACAAACTCAACGAAGGGAGCACGGCCATGTCCCGTGCGGAAATCCCTGTCCACGTCGACAGAGACACCACTCTGCGCGTCAAGATCCATGACGCATGTGGCCTGACCTGCACCTTCTGTCACAACGAGGGGACACCCGTCGCCGCCGACAACCGCGACCGTGGGGCCGGTGACTTCCTCGCGACCGGTCCCAGCGGACGCATGTCGATCTACGCCCTCACCAACGGTGCGGCATTCCTGCCCGCGCCGGTCCCTGCCACCGACAACTTCGCCCACGCACTCACCACACTAGGGGCGGCCCTCGAACTCACAGAGTTGCACCTGACCGGCGGCGAGCCGACCTTGCACCCAGCCGTCGCCACCCTGACGAAGATCGCCGTCGATGCGGGGTTCCGCGTCGGCATGACTTCCAACGGTGAACGCGGCGAACGCGTCATCCCCGATTGCGCTGCCGTAGGGCTGGACCGGGTGAACTTCTCCATTTTCGGCACCACCGCATCCGAACTCGCTGAAGTCCAGCACACCCGCTTTCGGAATCCCTCCCTGGCCCAGCGCAAGATCGATGCACTCACACGGTCGATCTCCGCCTGCGAGACACACGGCGTCAAGGCCAGTGCCAACATCGTTGTCCCCGACCACACGCATGCCCCACGAGTACACCGGCTGCTCGATGAGTTCTCGCCGAATCTGACAGTGCGGCTGCTCATGTCGCTCGACCGCGGTGACACTTCCCGTCAGGCGATCGAACGCATCCTCGCTGACCGGGAAGCCGTCGCCGAAGCGCACTACATCACCGCCGGAGGCTCCAACTCCCGCACCGCCTACCGGTTGCCCGACGGACGGCGCATCTTCTTCAAACACATCCGTCCCGTCCGATTGCCGCACACCTGCGCTGGATGCCGGTTCAACAACCGAACCGACTGCGAGGAAGGGTTCTACGGGGTCCGTCTCTACTACGACAGAACCGGCACCTGGCAAGTCGGTGTCTGCATCCAGCGCATGGACCTGTGCCTACCCTTGGACGAGTTCCTGACCAGCCCCCTACGCGCCGAAGTCCTCGCACTGCGAGAACACGAATACGCCCGGCTCACAACCTGCCGCGTCGGACAGCCTCACGCCAACGTCAACCCACAAGGAGCACCTGTGCCGATCGAGCACGAAGCGAAAGTCCTCGACGTCGACCCCGCAACCATCGAATGTCGCATCCTGGACAAGGGAGGCCGCAAACTCGGGGAACGGTTGATGCGCCGCCACGTCTACGACATCACTCCTGGCGTCGAGGGGAAATGGATCAGACTCCGCGACGACGGGAACCGCACCACCCTTGCCGTCAAAGAGATCACCAGCGACGCCATCGACGGCACCCACGAGGTCGAAGTGACCGTCGACGACTTCGCCACCACCAACGCCCTGCTGGTGATGCTCGGCTTCTCGGCGAAGTCCTACCAGGAGACCAAACGAGTCAGCTTTACCCTCGACGGCGCGGAACTCGAACTCGACACCTGGCCCCGCATCCCGCCCTACCTCGAGATCGAGGCCCCCACCAAGGCCGACGTGATCCGTGTCGCCGAACTTCTCGGCTACCACGAAGCCGATCTCACCGGTGAGAACACGATCAAGATCTACGCTCGCCACGGGATCGACCTGAACACGATTCGAGAACTGCGGTTCTGACCTCGCGTCAGCCGGCGATCACTGACCGATGCGGATGCCCTGTCGCCGTGTCCTATTCCGCGTCGGGTATCCGCCCTTCGACCAAGGCGTCACCGATCTCGCTCTGCGGGCCTGGACCTGGTCCTGTCGAGCAACTGCACGTCGAAGCCAGGGGTCTCGTTGTTGGAAAGGTCGTCAAAGAGGGCCTCAGTGAATAGTTTCCGCACCTTGATCAGCCTGTCAATGAAGTTGCCCAGTCCTGGCGCCCTCTCCGTGGCTACTTCGGCAGTCGCCGGTGGTGCTACCGATTCCGGGTACCGCCGACATCGATCACCTCGAAATGAACGTCTCGGTCGGCTGCTGATACACCAGTCGGCCTCGACCAAACCGGCCGCCGCCACGTCGGCCTCGTACTGATTCGGCCCACGGATACCGGCCACAGGCCGCGTTGATCGAGCCGTGCTCGCCGACTTCAACACCGCGCCTGTGCTCCGTGCGCAACGGGGCTATTTGTCGCGCAGAAATTCGCAGCGTACTTCCCAACTCTCTTGTGTCCAGAGGATCTGAGATGCCTGTGTACGAAATGTATCTGTTCCTGGCGGTCCTCCCGCTGACAGCGTTCGGCGTGTTCGTGCCGTTTCTCGCCGGTACCCGGAAGTCGGCCGCGCCGATCCCATTGCAGCCCAACAATTACCGTGACGCAAAGGGAAATTCGTTCGACCTCGGCGGTCGGACTGATGCCCGGGTGTGTGTCGGACAGGTCGACCGCACGACCACCCAATTCGGCGAAAAGCCGCCGACCGCGTACTCGTCCACCAGGCACCTCGATCGCGCTGCCCCCAGCAAATGCCCCGTCGGTCGTGGCTCACCACCGGATGTCGACAACGCGTCGCGTGTACCGCTCTACACCGACCAATTCGCCTCCGACCCGCACGCCGCATACACCCGGATGCGAGCACAATTCGGGCCACTGGTACCGGTCTGGCTGGCTCCCGGAGTTCCAGCGACGTTGGTAATCGGCTACTGGACCGCACTGAAAATTCTCAACGATGCCGAGCACTTCCCCGCCGACCCCAGTTCCTGGCAGCGTGATGTTCCCCGGGGCTGCCCCGTTCTGCCGATGATGGAGAAGCGCCCGAATGCACTGCGCAGCAGCGGCATCGAACATGCGCGATATCGCGCAGCCAACGTAGCCGCTCTGGGGCGCGTGGATCTGACCGCTCTGCACGATGTCGTCGAGCGCAGTGCCGTGCGGTTGATCGGCGGGTTCAGCAGTGCGGGCCGCGCCGATCTGCTCGGCGACTACGCGCGCCCGCTGGTCTTCGAGGTGATCGGCGAGCTGATCGGGTGCGACCCCGACATCAGCGAGCGGGCTGCCGCCGGTATGGCGACGATGTTCGACACCACCACCGATGCGGTGAGGGGGAACCGGCTGGCGGTAGCGGCGTTGGGTGAACTCGTCGCCCGCAAACGTGCTCGGCCGGGGGAGGACATCACGTCCTGGCTGCTCGCGCATCCGGCCGGTCTGGACGATGCGGAACTGGTCCACCAGCTGTTCACCCTGTATGCGGCGGCGAGTGAGCCGTTGACGAATCTGATCGTCAACACGGTGTCGTTGATGACGAGCCGCCCGGACTTCGGGGGCCGGGTCGTCGCGGGCGAGGTCTCAACCCGTGACGCGCTGAACCATGTGTTGTTCCGTGATCCGCCGTTGGCGAACTTCTGCATGTCCTACCCGCGCCAACCGCAACTCGTCGGCGGCACCTGGCTGCCGGCGCATCAGCCGATCGTGATCAGCCTGGCCGCGGCCAACAACGACCCGGCCGTGATGGGCGGCAACATCTTCGGCAACGAGTCCCATCTGGGCTTCGGTGCGGGTCCGCACCGCTGCCCCGCACGGGCGCTGGCCGAGCTGATCGCCGGTGACGCGATCGATCAGCTCCTCGACGTCCTGCCCGAGATCGAACTGGCAGTGCCCGCGGACCGGCTGCGCTGGCGGCCGGGCCCGTTCCATCGGTCCTTGGAAGCGCTTCCTGTCGTTTTCGCTCCCGTTGCGTCATTGTCCGTTCCGGCCGCCCGCTGAAAGTCAGGCAATCCCTCATGACCGATATACATTCCGCCCCCGCCTCTTCTCCCGCTGCTGCTCCTGTCGTGTTGGATGTCACCGGCACCGACATCCCCGGCGAGGCCATCGCCCTGCGTGACCGAGGGCCGTTGGTCCGGGTGGTGCTGCCCGGCGATATCCACGCCTGGGCGGTCACCGACCCCGAGGTGCTCAGGCAACTGTTCACCGACTGGCGAGTCTCCAAAGACGCCCACCAGCATTGGCCCGCATTCCGCTCCGGTGAGGTGCCCCCGGACTGGCCGTTGATCACATGGGTGTCGGTGCGCAACATGTTCACCGCCCACGGCAAAGACCACCACCGTCTGCGCAAACTCGTCGGGCCCGCCTTCACCGCCCGCCGCGTCTTCGCCTTGCGCCCGCAGATCAAGATGATCATCCGCAGGCTGCTCGACGATCTCGCCGCCCGACCCGACGGGACGGTGATCGACCTGCGCGAGGACTACGCCACCCAAGTGCCCTTGCGGGTGATCACCGCCCTGATGGGCGTGCCCGCCGACCTCCAGCCACGACTGCGGGTGTGTGTCGCCGAGATCTTCTCCACCAGCCCGCGCCGCGACCCGTCGACCACCTTCACCGAGCTGGTCGACACCCTGACCCTGTTGGTGGCGCGCCGCCGCATCGAGCCCGGTGCGGACATGACCAGCCTGCTCATCAGCCACCGCGACGCCCACGCCGACCGGCTCAGCGAAGAAGAACTCGTCCACACGCTGTTGCTGGTGATCAGCGCCGGCTACGAGACCACCGTCAACCTGATCGACCGGGCCATCCATCAGGTGTTGACCCGGCCTGAGCTACTGGCGCAACTGCGCGTCGGTGCTGTGACGTGGTCGCAGCTGATCGAAGAGTGCTTGCGGTACGCGCCGCCGGTGCCGAATCTGCCGCTGCGCTATGCGGTCACCGATATCGACATCGCGGGCCAGCGGATCCAAGCCGGGGACGCGATCCTCGCCTGCTTCGCCGCCGCTAACCGTGACCCGCACCTGCACGGCCCGCATCCCGACGTCTTCGACCCGGCTCGCCCGAACACCGAGCATCTGTCCTTCGGGTACGGGCCGCACTACTGCCTCGGCGCACCCTTGGCCCGGCTGGAGGCCATCGAAGCACTACCCGCCTTGTTCGGGCGGTTTCCCGATCTGACACTCGCTGTCGAGCCGGGGGAATTGCGGCCGCTGCCCAGTTTCGTATCCCACGGACACCAGTCCCTGCCCGCGTATCTGGACCGACCGCGCGACCCGGGAGGGCCCCACCGTGGCCGCTGACACTCCGCCGATCTGCGCCGTCGTCCCGCTCGAACGGGCACCCAGCCTCCGCACCGCCGCCGACGAGCGCCGCCACGACAACCCGCACTGGCCCACACGATCACCCGAACACGCCGCGAACGCGCTGCAGCTCCACGGTGGCTGTGCGTGGCACTGCTCCACCAAGCTCGCCGCCCTCCTGGTGAGCAGGAACGACTACCAGTACTTCCGCGAACGCGGCCGGATCGAAGGAAACGCATGGGCACCCATCGCTCTCGGACTGCTGAACCTCACCGTCAGCACCGCACCCGACACCGACCGCCACACACTCGTCGAACTCGCCGTGGCGCACGGCTGCACCATCACCCAGGTTCTCGACATCGACGAAGACACCTTCATGCCCACCACGCTCATCATCGACAGCGCCCACAAGATCCGCGCCACCACGATCCTGGCCCCGAGCATCGAACACTTCGGGACAGCGACCAAAGCCCTTACCCTGGCAGCCACGCTGGTCGTGCCCCGAGCCGTCATTCCCCAGGTTCGGGGCTGGAACCCCAATCCCTGACCTGGCAGGACGACACGGTAAGGGTGCAGGAGCGTGAGCGGCCGGCTTTCTGTCAGTCAGCGGACGTTCAGGCAGCAATCTCAACCGCTGTCTGGCCATGGTGGCCCGACTCACCAGCCTCTCCAAGGCCGACTGCGGTCAAACACGCCGCCACACCAACTAACGGCGGCGATCAGTTCACTGGAATCAACCCGCCGAGGAAACCAAACACCGACCCACCACCGCGATCACCACCGACTGAAACCAACCCCTGACCAGCCGCAGCGCTGTTGCGCGCCGGGTTCCGAGCCGGCCCGGAGGCTCTCCAGAACGACCACGTCCGGGTAATCAAACCCCTGCGACCAACGGCGGCCACCTTCAGCCGCAGCCAACGTGTAGAGCATCAGTTGATCCACGACCAACCGCTACGTGAGTAGTTGCCGAAACTCGCCATATGAAGTCAAGGCGCCCCGGCGGCGCTGCGCGCCGCCGGGGCGCTACGATGCGCAGCGCGGCTCCCAAACAGCACGGTCGCCGCGGCGGGTAGGTCGCGTCGGCGGCACACCGCACCACCGGAAACGCAGATCCCTTCCAGCTCTAACCGCCAGCCTTCCGCTCCAAGGCTTTCATGGGCTGCCGCACGAGCTTCGCTCGCTTGCCACATGTACCACTTGCCGGGCCCCGCGGGATAGCACCGCCCGTAGTCTCCGATCAGCCCTGCAAGCCCGTTCGCGCCTCAGATATGAATCTCAACATCGAAATCTTGCAGAATCCGCAGAATATCGGCGCCGTCGATGATATTTATACGATCATCCGATGGTGACCATGGGCGTCTGGAGATTCGCGTTGGAGCTATCACGATGATGCCGTCGATAGTTTTGTTGGCGTTTAGAATGGCGCGGAGACCGCGCACGAGTTTTCCAGGGTCTCCCCCGGACGGCATCAGCACTACCCCGACCACCCGTCCTGAAGAATCGCGTGCAATTGTATCCAGGCCGAAATTTCGGGGGATAAGCTTCGGGTCCAGGAAGGACTGCAGCCCAAGGGTGCCCAGAATGGTCTCCGCAACATAGGGGAACATTCCAGGGCCGACGCGAGCTAAATCGTGCATTGTCGAATGAGCATTCAAAACTATCTCATCGCTGTCCACTTCCTGCTCCTGAATTTCGGAGATCGCTTCATCCGAGATGGCGGAATTAAGGTGTTCGCGTATGCCCTCAAGGAACTGGGTGAGTGTCACGATACGGATCGAGTGCCCGGTCTCTTCATAGATTTCCTGCAGCAACTCGGGATGTGGCTCCACCGGCTTCTTGCTCGAATCCAGAACCCACCAGTCTTCTTTAACATCACTGGTGACAAACATGATCCGATCTCCCTTTTCTACCGGGCGTGTTGCAGCATAGTCGAGTAACTGTCGCCAAACCAGGTAGTCACCTGATCGGCGGAGGTCTGTGTCTTTATCCGACACGTCCGCAAAACCGGGTGGAATGTTGTTCGGGTATCGGAAATTCATGGCGTACTCGACGTGCGTTCGCAGCTTCTCCGGAGAGTAAGGTAGCCCAATCCGGCCGGTGAATAGAGCAGCCAAGCGGAGGTGAACCGGATCCGAGTCCAAGTCTTTCGGGCCTATTCCGATCTCCCCCTCAAGGGCATCCAACTCGGAAAGAGCAGGCGCAAGAATGCCTTTTATCTTGGCCGTCAGGGCGTCTAGGCCAATGCCTGCTTCGGCAGGAGACCACTCCCTTGCGGATCGATTCTTCTCACGCAACTTGGTAAAACTCGACAGAGCTCGATCAAGTGTCGCGATCGCGTCCGACTCGGCCTTTTTAAGCGCACTCCTATGTTGGGAATATACCGCCTTGCGGCCGTACACGGCCTCTCTTCTGTTCCTGTTGAACTCCAAGGCGACCTGATGCGGTATCCATAGGTCGGTGTGGATTTTTTCTAGATTATTAAGAATCTCGTCACGCGTTGAGTCGGAAACTCGATATAGATCCAGGAGGGCATTGGCGTCAAAAACGATCAGAGCTTCGCGGAAGTATGCACTACTGTCCTGCTTCGTCGGACGAGCCCACGGCAAGTAATCGTTAATTAAGTGCGCCACTTTGAATTTGCTCTGAGTTGGTCGCCGAATCATGGGACGGATAATACATTAGTTCAGCCAACTTTGATGTCATCTGAACTGAGGACGGGCTCTTCGACGCGTAGAAGGCTCAACTAAGGTTACTCCGACGTTGCACTGCTGCACGGCCTCCGGCCGCGTAGCCCCGCTGAGTGGTGGCCTGCATTGTGTTCCCGCTCCCCTCCGGCCTCAAGAGCGCTGCGCGTCCCGACGGGATGGGCAGCGCCCACTCTTGACCCCGGAGCCTCTACCCGAGAAGGGCGGGCCCTGTGAGGGGCAGGCAGGCACAGCCAGCCCGCCGTCAGGCGCAAGCCACCACCCAGCAGGGCCAGGCCGCGGTCCAGTCCGCCGCACCGATGACACAGAAGTGACACAACAGCGGCGGACGGACCCGGCTCGAGGCGGACCGGATCATCGAGTCGTCACAGCTCACCGACCAGCCCGATACAGCCGGGACAGGGGCTTACCTGCCTCCGGAGCAGACGGCCGAGCGCACGAGTCAGGCCGTCTCCAGGCCGTCAGGTGCCAGAAACCACGCAGAACGCATGAGAACCCCCCTGAGAGGCATTCCAGCAGCTCAGGGGCAGTATTTCTGTCATCATCACAGTTCAGTCGGAACCGGCCGATAGATCACCCAGATCTACGAGGGCACCAACCAGATCCAGCGGGTCGTGATGTCGCGCGCCCTGCAAGGGTAGTTCTCCGGCTTCGCCGACGCCAAGGGGCGGCGTATGGTCCTTGGCCGCTATCCGTTCTTGCCGAGCGCTTCCATAGTGGCTCGATACTCGGCCTCCGCTGCCCGGAGCATCTCCTGAGCGGCCTTCAGATTCTCGTTCTCGCCCACCAGATCCGCGTGCGCCCGCTGGATTGCCGCATGCTGTTCGGACAGCTCCTGCAGGATCGCCCCCGCCTGCTCGGCGATGTCGAGGCGTCCCTGCATGCGCGCCAAGGCGATCGTCTCCACCGCGAACTCGATCAATTGCTCGGTTTCGCCGTTGCTGAGCAACTCCTCACCGGCGCGTATCTGATCTTCCGCGTCGGTCGAGATGTCCGTGGTGGATGGGTTCGTCATGCCCGCCATCCTGCCGTGCCGATCCGGTAGCGACGAAATGCGGGGGCACGTCGGCGATTCGCGTCCCAGATCTTGCTCCGACCGGGATCACCTGGCCAGGAGATCGGCGTATTCCTGGTGCTCGGCGATGTACTTGTCCACGTACCAGCAGGTCGGCAGCACGGTGTACCCGGCGGTGCGGGTCTCGTCGAGGGCGAACTCCACGACCTTGCCCGCGATGCCCTGGCCGCGGAACTCGGGGAAGGTGACCGTGTGGTTGAAGTCGCGGACCTTGGTGTCCTCACGCTCGGCGTAGTCGGCGTACCCGGCGAGGGTGTCGTCGACGTAGATCTCGTAGCGCGTGTCGGCGGGGTTGTGCTCGAGCCTGGTCGTCATAGTCGGATTCAACCGCGTGCCGGAGCACGATGTTCCCCGGGGCGGGCGGCGGGCGAGTGATCAGAGGATGGCGCCGGGGTTCAGGATGCCGTGGGGGTCGAGGGCGTTCTTGATGCGTGCGGTCAGGGCGATGACCTCGGGGCCGACCTGGTCGGGCAGCCACGCCTTCTTCAGGCGGCCCACGCCGTGTTCGCCGGTGATCGTGCCGCCGAGAGCGATGGCCAGGTCCATGATCTCGCCGAAAGCCTGGTGCGCGCGGGCTGTGTTCGCCGGGTCGGCGGGATCGTGAACGATCAGGGGGTGGGTGTTGCCGTCACCGGCGTGGGCGATGACCGAGACGGTGACGTCGTTGCGGGCGGCGATGGCGGCGATGCCGGAGACCAGCGCGCCGAGGCGGGGCAGGGGCACGCCGACGTCTTCGAGCAGCAGCGGGCCGATCTTCTCCACCGCCGGAATCGCGTAGCGGCGGGCGGCGGTGAAGGCCTCTCCTTCGGCCGGGTCGTCGGTGTGGAAAACCTCCGAGGCGCCGGCTTTCTCGCACGCCCGCGCCATGATCTCGGCTTCCCTGGCGGCGAATTCACCGGGAGCGTCGGAGCGGGCCACCAGCAACGCGGCGGCGGCGCGGTCCAGGCCCATACGCAATTCGTCCTCGACGGCGTTGATGGCGACCCGGTCCATGAATTCCAGCATCGACGGTCGCAGTTCGCCGGTGATGGCGAGAATGGCTTCGGTGGCCGAGTCCAGCGTGGCGAAGCTCGCGACCACGGTGGTCTGACGAGGCTGTGCGGGCAGCAGCCGCAAGGTGAGTTCCGTGATGACGCCGAGGGTTCCCTCGCTGCCGACGAACAGCTTGGTCAGCGACAGGCCCGCGGAGTCCTTCAGGCGCGGACCGCCGAGCCGGACCGGGGTGCCGTCGGCGAGCACCACCTCCATGCCGAGGACGTAGTCGGTGGTGACGCCGTACTTCACGCAGCACAGACCACCCGCGTTGGTGGCCGCGTTGCCGCCGATCGAGCAGATCTCGAAGGACGACGGGTCGGGCGGATACCACAGGCCGTGGTCGGCGACCGCGCGCTTGACCTCGGCATTGAGCAGTCCGGGCTGCACGACGGCGGTCCGGGTCACCGGGTCGACGGTGATCTCGCGCATCCGCTCGGTGCTCAGCACCAGCCCGCCGTCGAGCGCGGTGGCCCCGCCGGACAGGCCCGAGCCGGCACCGCGCGGCACCACCGGAACCCGGTGTTCGTGCGCCCAGCGCAAGGTGGCGACCACGTCGGCGGTGCCGTGCGCGCGCACCAGGGCCAGCGGTTGCCCGGCAGCCGGGTCCTTCGCCCAGTCCTGCCGGTAGGCTGCCAGCAGATCGCGATCGGTGTGCAGGGCGCCTTCGGACAGCGCGGCCGCGAGCTCGTGCAGATCCACTCCGTCACGCTACCCCGGTCGGAGCGGTATCCCGGGTGGATTTCGGCAGCGTGAATTTCGCCGCCCGGAGTGGTTTTTCCCTCGCGTCCGGGCAACAATCTGTTCGGGTGCGGGCGTCGCAGGCAGGGTCGTTCACCGGCGAGGCCGCTCGCGGTCGGGGCTGATGGCAGACAACACCGAGGGAGGGCTCGACCATGCGCACCGAAGGACAGGACGCCCACGATCTCGTGGCCGCGGCATTCGCCGACGAATTCGACGACACCGCAGTCGATCTGGAAGTTCTGCGGCGCATCCACAGCGGAGATTTCACCCGGTGGTCGGCGGCGCTGGAAGGATCCGGGCTGTTCGACAAGCAGGCCCTGGAGCGGATCGTGGCGCGCTGGCGCGAGAACCCGGAATCGCTGATCGGCGCGCTCCTCGCCGACGCCGACGACGTGACCCGCCGCCGCTGGTCGATGGCGTGGTCGGGGCTGGATCGCCCGGAGCCACTGAGCCGGATCGGCTGATCCGCATCGGCGTCGACCACCGCGAGATCGACCACCGCGAGCGGAAACGGCGAGCAGGCGGGTGGCCGAACCAGCCGAGGGCGGCCGAATCCGGCACGGTGCTCAGCGCAACAGCTCGACCGACGGCCCGTCGACCACCACGACCTCGTCGTCGTTCAACGCCCAGTGCGCGACACCGGCCGCTCGATACTCCTCCGCCAGCCGGGTGCTCGCGCCGTCCGGATCGGTCGGCGAATCCACGTGCGGCACGATCCGCCGATCGACGAGCCCGAGCCCGTCCCACTGCGGCTCCACCCCACAGGCCGGCGACACCTCGGCAGGATCGTCGATCGACTCGATGCCGTGCAGATCCGGGGTCAGCAGACAGGCCCCCGCGCTGTACCCGGCGTAGACCAGGGCGTCCTCGGCGAGCAGTGCGGGCAGCACCCGATCCGCGCCGCTGCGAGCGAATTGCGCCCGCAGCAC
This sequence comes from Nocardia higoensis, assembly GCF_015477835.1. Lineage (NCBI taxonomy): Bacteria > Bacillati > Actinomycetota > Actinomycetes > Mycobacteriales > Nocardiaceae > Nocardia > Nocardia higoensis. The sequence continues at coordinate 807,170 of NZ_JADLQN010000002.1, forward strand.
GAAGGTATTGCCCCCGCGCACCCACACCATCGGGAATCCGCGCAGTGCCGCGTCCAGCTCCTCCGGACGCCCGGCGTAGTCGCGCAGATCCAGCACCTCGGGCGCGTAGCCGTGGCGGCGCAGCGGGACCAGGTCGCTGGTGACCGCTGCCTGCCAGGCGGCGGGCCAGGCATCGCAGGCGTTCGGGATCACCGCCACCCGGCCCGGCTCTCCGACGAGCCGGGCCAGCCGGTCGGCGTGCCTGCCGAACCGATAGGAAGCCAGGAACAGGCGCACGACCGCCCGATCAGATCGTGAAGGCCAGATTGCGGACCAGTTGCAAACCGAGCTTCTCCTCGCCCGCGAAGTCGATCTCGCCGAGATGATCCTCGAGAGCCACCCGGCCACCGCCCAGGCGCACGAAAAGCCCGGAGTCCAGGGTGATCTGCACCGTGGGCGGCTCGGCGAAGCTCTCGACGAAGCCGGCGCGCTCGGCGACCTCTATCCGCAGGGCCCGCGCGAGTTCGCCGGTCAGCACGAACTCCACCCGCGACCCGGCGGGTGCCTTGCCCAGCTTGGCGACCACGCGGGGGATCGAGCCCGCGAACTCCACGAAGGCCCGCTCGCCGCGCGTACCCCCCACGGCGACCCGCACGCCGAGCGAATCGGCGATATCGAGTTCGTGCAACCAGCAGTCGAACAACCGCACGCGCATGAAGCGGGCGTAGGGGACCTGGCCGATCGGCGAGATAGTCGGGGCGGCCCATTCGGCGTCGGTCATGGCGGCCAGTGCCGCCCGGCGACGGTCGGTGACCTCGCGGTAGAGCGCGAGCAGGCGGGTGCCGGACAGCGAGCGCAGCCGGTCGATCCAGATCTCGTTGAGCACGGCGGTCTCGTTGCGCACGTGGGGCAGGTCGTGCACATCGGTCTTCGGGCGCTCCGGATCGTGCGGGGGCGGCTTCTCACCCAGCAGCCAGGACTCGGTGCCGACCACATGGGCGACGATGTCGAACACCGTCCAACCCGGCAGGATCGACGGTGTCCGCCAAGCGGACTCGTCGAGACCGGCGACCAGATCGTCGATGGCCTGCCACTGCTGGGACAGCAGTGCGGTCAGTTCGCCCTTGTCCAGGGTGGGATCGGCGATCGTGGAGTTCGTGTTCTCGCTCGTTTTCGCGGAGTCGCTCAACGCTGGGTTCCTTCCTCTAGTGCTGCCAGTCCCGTCCGGATCGCGGCGGCGGTGGATTCCGGATCGTGCGGTCTGCGCAGCAGCAGTCCTTTGACGAGGCCGAGTTTGTCGCCCCGGCGGCGCGGAATCACGTGCAGGTGCACGTGATCGACGGTCTGGAAAGCGGCGCGGCCGTCGTTGACCACCAGATTCGCGCCGTCGGCGGCCAGTCCACCGCGGCGCACGGCCTGCGCCAGGCGATGGCCCGCGCGGAACATCGTCGCCCCCAGATCCGGATCGAGATCGGGCAGTTCGGCGGCGTGTCGTTTGGGGACCACAAGGGTGTGCCCGCGCGTGATGGGCCGGATGTCGAGGAAGGCGACCAAGGTCTGGTCCTCGTAGACCTTGGTGGCAGGCGCGGTCCCGGCCACGATGCCGCAGAAAACGCAGTCGTTCACACCCGCGACCCTACGGTGTGCCGCCCCGCCGGGACAGTCCCGCCGCAAGGAAACGGACGGTGAACGCTGTGGGGGCGGGGCGACTTCGGAGCGCCCTGTGACGGGCATCTCAGCTAGGCTCACCGCAGGCCGGGTATGGTTGCGAGGATTTCAGGCGAAGTTACTCGTGGGTAACTTCGCCTGGCCGTCATCAGGTGGTTCCGGCCACCACGAGCAGGAAGTCTGACAAGTGGAGACAACGCAAAACGTGGGAGATTCGTCCCCGCGCGGAGCGCGTGTCGGAGTCGTTCGCGAAACCAACGCGGGCGAACGACGTGTCGCATTGGTGCCCAAGATCATTCCCTCCCTGGTGAAGCAGGGGGTGGAGGTGATCGTGGAGGCCGGCGCCGGACACGGAGCGCTCATTCCGGACGAGGCTTTCGTCGCCGCAGGCGCGGTCATCGGTGACCCGTGGTCGGCCGATGTCGTGGTGAAGGTCGCACCGCCGGGCGACGCCGAGGTGGCGAAACTGTCGAAGGGCCAGACCCTGATCGGCTTCCTCGCCCCGCGCAACGCCGACAATCAGATCGAGGCGCTGAAAGCGGCGGGCGTGCAAGCCTTCGCCGTCGAAGCGATCCCGCGCATCTCGCGCGCGCAGGTGATGGACGCGCTGTCCTCGCAGGCGAACGTGGCCGGATACAAGGCCGTGCTGCTGGCGGCCTCGGAGTCGACGCGCTTCTTCCCGATGCTGACCACCGCCGCGGGCACCGTGAAGCCGGCGACCGTGCTGGTGCTCGGCGTCGGTGTGGCGGGTCTGCAGGCACTGGCCACGGCCAAGCGTCTCGGTGGGCGCACCACCGGCTACGACGTGCGTCCCGAGGTCGCCGATCAGGTCCGCTCGGTCGGTGCGCAGTGGCTCGATCTCGGCATCGACGCCGCCGGTGAGGGCGGCTACGCCCGCGAGCTCACCGAGGACGAGAAAGCCCAGCAGCAGCAAGCTCTCGAAAACGCCATCAAGGGTTTCGACGTGGTCATCACGACCGCGCTGGTACCCGGCAGGCCCGCGCCGCGTCTGGTCACCGCCGCCGCCGTCGAGGGAATGAAGCCCGGCAGCGTGATCGTCGACCTGGCGGGCGAGACCGGCGGCAACTGCGAGCTCACCGAGCCGGGGAAGACCGTCGTCAAGCACGACGTCACCATCGCCTCGCCGCTGAACCTGCCCGCCACCATGCCCGAGCACGCCAGCGAGCTGTACTCGAAGAACATCGCGGCCCTGCTGGAGTTGATGCTGTCCGACGGCGAGCTCGCCCCGGATTTCGGCGACCAGGTGCTCGCCGATTCCTGTGTCACACGTGAGGTGGACGCCTGATGTATACCGAACTGCTGGCCAATATCGCGATCCTGGTGCTGTCCGGGTTCGTCGGTTTCGCCGTCATCTCGAAGGTGCCCAACACCCTGCACACCCCGCTCATGTCGGGCACCAACGCCATCCACGGCATCGTCGTGCTCGGCGCGCTGGTGGTGCTGGGCAAGATGGAAGACCCGTCCATCGGCATCCAGATCATCCTTTTCGTCGCCCTGGTGTTCGGCACCCTGAACGTGGTCGGCGGCTTCGTCGTGACCGACCGCATGCTCGGCATGTTCAAGGGCAAGAAGCCGGTCGTCCAGAAGGCAGGCGAGTAAACCCATGGACAACCTGGTCAACATTCTCTATATCGTCGCCTTCGCGATGTTCATCTACGGTCTGATGGGCCTGACCGGCCCGAAGACCGCCGTGCGCGGCAACTGGATCGCCGCCGCCGGTATGGGTCTGGCCGTCGTGGCCACCCTCATCTCCATCCGGGACACCGGCAACTGGATCCTGATCATCGCGGGCCTGGTGGTCGGTGTCGCACTGGGTGTGCCGCCCGCCAAGTTCACCAAGATGACCGAGATGCCGCAGTTGGTCGCGGCGTTCAACGGTGTCGGCGGCGGCACCGTCGCGCTCATCGCGTGGGCCGAATTCCTCGACACCACCGGCTTCTCGAACTTCAAGCACGGCGAGGAGCCGACCGTCCACATCATCGTGGGCTCGCTGTTCGCCGCGATCATCGGCTCGATCTCGTTCTGGGGCTCGCTGATCGCCTTCGGCAAGCTGCAAGAGATCCTGCCCGGCCGCCCGCTCGGCGTCGGCAAGCTGCAGCAGCCGCTGAACCTGCTGCTGGCGGTCGGTTCCGTCGCGGCCGCGGTCGTCATCGGCGTCCAAGCCGGCGACGGCGGCGCGGCCTGGTGGTGGATGGTGCTGCTGCTGGTGGTCGCCGGCGTGCTCGGCCTGATGGTCGTGCTGCCGATCGGCGGCGCGGACATGCCCGTGGTCATCTCGCTACTCAACGCGTTGACCGGTCTGTCGGCGGCCGCGGCGGGTCTGGCGCTGAACAACACCGCCATGATCGTGGCGGGCATGATCGTCGGCGCGTCCGGCACCATCCTGACCAACCTGATGGCCAAGGCCATGAACCGGTCCATCCCGGCGATCGTCGCGGGCGGCTTCGGCGGCGGCGGCGCGGTCGCGGCCGGCGGCGGCTCCGGCGAGCAGAAGCAGGCCAAGGCCACCTCGGCCGCCGACGCCGCGATCCAGATGGCCTACGCCAACCAGGTCATCGTGGTTCCCGGCTACGGCATGGCGGTGGCGCAGGCCCAGCACGCGGTCAAGGAGATGGCGGCGCTGCTGGAGGCCAAGGGCGTGGAGGTCAAGTACGCGATCCACCCGGTCGCCGGCCGTATGCCCGGCCACATGAACGTGCTGCTGGCCGAGGCCGAGGTGTCCTATGACGCGATGAAGGAGATGGACGACGTCAACGGCGAGTTCTCGCGCACCGACGTCGCCTTGGTGATCGGCGCCAACGACGTCACCAATCCCGCGGCTCGCGAGGACGCGTCCAGCCCGATCTACGGCATGCCGGTGCTCAATGTCGACCAGGCCAAGAGCGTCATCGTGCTCAAGCGCTCGATGAACTCCGGTTTCGCCGGTATCGACAACCCGCTGTTCTACGCCGACCACACCTCGATGCTGTTCGGCGACGCCAAGAAGTCCGTCAGTGCGGTCACCGAGGAGTTGAAGGCGCTCTAGAAATCCCGTTCCGCGAACCCCGGTTCGTCCCGATCATCGGGGCGGGCCGGGGTTTCGGCTGTCCGGGCTCATCCGCCCAGAGCGCGCTTGCGCTCCTCGATGACGTCCACGGCCTCCGACAGACTCGCGTCGGCTGTTCTGCCTGCGGGTAACTGCGGTGCCGAAACCTCGGCGCGGACACCTACGGCGTCGATGACCGGCGCGTGTCCACCACATCGGCCGACAGCGCGCAGATCAGCACCGCGATCAGCGGCACCACCATCGCGACGGACAGCGGAACCAGTTCGGTCAGTCCACCGATCGACGCGGGCCCTGCCAGTAGCCCGACGTAGCCGAGGGCGAAGACCCGCGACATGTCCGTGGCCGCCGTGCCCGACCCCAGATTCCCGGCGGCGGTGAAGATCTGCGGAACGCTGCCGGACAATCCCAGCCCGCACAGCGCCCAGCCGGTCAGCGTCAGCGGCGTCCACGGCGAGATCATGATCGTGGCCGTGCCGAGGGCGGCCAGCAGCATGCCGTAGCGGACCACCGCTACCGGACCGAATGAGCCGCTCACCCGATCGGCGACCAGCCGCCCGCCGGTCATGGTCACCGAGAACGCGGCGAAGGCCAACGCGGCGGTGGCATCGTCCACACCGAGGCGTTCGCGCATCTGCAGCGTGCTCCAGTCGGCGGCCACACCTTCGGTGAGCAGTACCGCGAAGGCGATCACGCCGAGCGCCAGCACTTTTCGCCCGTGCCGCTGCCGCGCTCGCTGCGTGCCGGGGGCCTCGAACGGATCCACCGCGGGCGGCCCGGCAAGCGTGCCCTCGTTCGCGGGCGTGACCGGGTGCTGTTGCGCCGCGCGGTCATCGCCCACGTGCGCACTGCGGTGCGGGGTCGAGGCGTTCGCGGCCGGGTGCGGCTGTGGCGGGGTGGCGTGGCTTGCGGATTCGGTGGTGCTCGGTGTTGCGGCGCTCGCGGGCGGATCGAGCAGTGTCGCGGGGACCACCGCGACCGTCGAGCCTGCACCGGCTGGGGTCGCTGGGGGTGTCGCCGTGGTGTCGGAGTCGGCGAGCAGTCGTGGCACGCACAGCCCCACCAGCGCCAGACCGGCGACGCAGGCCAGCACCAGGGTCACCCGAAGATCCATACCGGCGCGCAGCGCCGCCGCGCCCAGCAGCGATCCGAGCAGCCCGCCGCCGGAGAACAGCGCGTGGAAGGCCGACATGATGGGCCGCCGGTAGGCCCGTTCCAGGTGCACCGCCTGCGCGTTCATCGACACGTCCAGCGCGCCGTTGCCGAAGCCGAAGCAGGCGAGCGCGATTCCCAGCCCGAGCGGACCCGTTGCCAGACCGGGGCCGACCACGGCGAGCGCGGCGACTGCGGCGGCGGCTCCCACGAGCGCGCGACTGCCGAACCGGTCGGCCAGCGGTCCGGCCACCCGCATCCCGACGATGCCCGCGCCGGCCATCAGCAGAATGAACATGCCGAGCGCGGAGTGGGAGACGCCGGTGCGGTCGGTGACGGCGGGAATGTGCACCACCCACATCGCCAGCAGAAATCCGTTCACGCCGAAGACGGTGAACACGGCGGCGCGCGCGAATCGCAATCCGGTGTCCTGCTGTGCTGTCTCCCCGAAGACTCCCCGCATCTCATCGACGGTACCGAGGGCGACGCCCACGGTCGACGGGGTAGCCGCTCGGCCCTCCGGCGCTCGGCTATCGTCGGCCGGGTGACACAGCCGCCGTATCCCGTGCTCTGGCCGATGCCGACCCGCTGGGCCGACAACGACCACTACGGACACGTGAACAACGTGACCTACTACTCGTACTTCGACACCGCGGTGAACGCCTGGCTCATGCATGCCACCGGCACCGACATCCGGGAGTTGCCCGCTCTCGGAGTGGTGGTGCAGACGTCCTGCCAGTTCACCGGTTCGGTCAGCTTCCCCGACCAGTTGCGGGTCGGCCTACGGGTCTCCCGGCTCGGGCGTTCCAGCATCACCTACGACCTGGGGCTCTACAAGGAAGTCGGCGAGGAACTGGAGCTGTCGGCCACCGGCACTTTCGTGCACGTCTATGTCGACGCCGAGACCCGCAGGCCGATCGAGATCCCCGAGGTCATCCGGGCCGCGGCCGCCGAGATCGTCATGCGGTGACCGTGCCGACCTCACCGAGCAGCGCGGACTGGAAGCGGCGCATCCCCGCCAGCCAGCGGTCGTAGTCGGCGCCCTTGCGCCGGTACATCTCCAGCACCTCCGGATGCGGCAGGATCAGGAACTGTTCGGCGTCGACGCCCGCGACGATCACCTCGGCGACCTCCTCCGGCGTGAGCACGGTCCCGGCGCTGGTGACCGCCTTGATCGCCAGCGCGGCCGCCGCCTCGTCGCCGGGCACCAGCTCGCCCTGCAGCAGCCGGGTATCCACGCCCATCGGGCACACGCAGCTGACCCGCACGCCCTGGTCGCCATAGGCCACCGACAGCCACTCCGCGAACCCGACCGCGGCGTGCTTGGTCACCGAATACGGCGCCGACCCGAGCTGGGTGAGCAGTCCCGCGGCCGAGGCCGTCGAAACGAAGTAGCCCTCGCCGCGCTCGACCCAGCCCGGCACCAGCAGCCGCGCCGCCCGCACATGCGCGAGCACATTGACCTCGAGCGCGGCCGACCACTGCTCGTCGGTGCTGTCGAGGCCGGGCCCACCGCCGATGCCCGCATTGGCGAAATACAGGTCCACCGGCCCGAATTCGGTGTTCGCCCGTTCGATCAGTGCCCGGATCAGCTGCTCGTCGGCCACGTCGCCCGCCATGGCGATCGCGGCGGCGCCGATCGATTCCGCGACGTGCACCGCACTCGCCCCGTCGAGATCGGCGACGACGACTTTCGCCCCTCCCTCGGCGAGCCGGTGCGCGAGTGCCGCCCCGATTCCCCCGCCCGCGCCCGTCACGATGGCCACCTTGCCCGCAATATCCATTACCGCAGGGTAGCTGCGTACGGCTCAGGTCGTCCCGCCGAGGCGTTCCAGCAGCGGTGCGGTGCGCGGGCCGACGAGTTCACGCATGACCAGCGCCATGTCGGTGCGCTCCACGCCGGGAATCTGCAGGATCTCCTCGGCGAGCCGGTAGAGGTCCTCGGCGTCGCGCGCCACGATCCGCACCGTGAGATCGATGCGCCCTGTCATCCCGCACACCTCGGTGACTTCGGGGATCTCGGCCAGCGCGGCCACGATCGGTTCCAGCCGATGCTGGTCGAGCACGACGGAGACGAACGCCGCCAGCGGGTAGCCCAGCGTGCGCGGCCGTACCCGGCGTTCGATGCCCGCCAGGACACCGGTGGCCTCCCAGCGCGCCAGCCGGGCCTGCACAGTGTTGCGGGACAGCCCGAGGCGGGTGGCCAGTTCGACCCCGGTGGCGCGCGGGGTCTCGATCAAGGCGAGCAGCATGCGGGCATCGGTGGCATCGATGGTGGTCTCGACCTCGTCCGAACTGGTCATGCGACGCAGTATGACACCACCGGGACCGTCTCTGTTGCGCATTGTGCACAATCGCGTGTCGATCACTTGCGCAGCCCGCCAAAAGGTGGATGCTGTGAGGTATAGCACAACGAGGTATAGCACAACTCTATCTCCGAGCAGTGGCAGGCCCACGAGGCCGCGAACGCAGGAGGCGATACCCATGCCCCAACTGCCCGAACCGCATCGGTCCGGTAAACCCGAGTATCCGGTGCAACTGATCCAGCCCGACGGCGCCCGGGTGCTCGATCGCGAACACGCGGCCCTGGTCGCCGACATCGGACCTGCCCAGCTGCGCGACCTGTACGCCGACATGGTGATCGCCCGCCGGATCGACCTGGAAGCCACCGCGCTGCAACGCCAGGGCCAGCTCGGCCTGTGGCCGCCGCTGCTCGGTCAGGAAGCCGCCCAGGTCGGCTCGGCGCGCGCGCTGCACCCCGACGACTACGTTTTCTGCAGCTACCGGGAAGCCGCCGTCGCCCTGTGCCGGGGAGTACGACCCGCCGAGATCACCCGGATGTGGCGCGGCGTCGCCCATCACTGCTGGGATCCGCGGGCGGTCGGCATGACCAATCCGAACATCATCGTCGGTTCGCAGGGCCTGCACGCCACCGGATACGCCTACGCCGCTCAGCTCGACGGCGCCGAGATCGCCACCATCGCCTACTTCGGCGACGGCGCGAGCAGCCAGGGCGACATCGCCGAGGCGCTCGGTTTCGCCGCGAGCTGGACCGCGCCGGTGGTGTTCTTCTGCCAGAACAACCACTGGGCGATCAGCGCCCCGGTCCGGGTGCAGAGCGCCACCCCGATCGCGCGCCGCGCCTACGGCTACGGCATGCCCGGCGTCCAGGTGGACGGCAACGACGTGCTCGCCGTCCTGGCCGTCACCCGGCAGGCGGTAGCCCGCGCCAGGGCGGGCGGCGGTCCGTCGTTCATCGAGGCCCTGACCTACCGGATGGGCCCGCACACCACCGCCGACGACCCGACCCGATACCGCGCCGCCGCCGAGACCGAACAGTGGAGCCGCCGCGATCCCGTCGACCGGCTGCGCAGGCTGCTGGAACGGGAGTCGCTGTGGGACCAGGGGTTCGACACCGAGGTCACCGCACGCGCCGACGCGGCCGCCGCGGAACTGCGCCGCGCCACCCTGACCATGCCGGACCCGGACCCCTCGGCCCTGTTCGAGCACGTCTACGCCGATCCGCACCCGCTGATCGACGAGCAGCGGCGCGAGTTCGCCCGATCCGAAGGAACCCTGCCATGACCGCCACCACCTTCGCGGGCGCCCTCAACGCGGCGATGCGCCGGGCGCTGGAAGACGATCCGAAGGTCGTGCTGATGGGCGAGGACATCGGCAGGCTCGGCGGCGTGTTCCGGGTGACCGACACGCTGCAGAAGGATTTCGGGCAACACCGGGTGATCGACACCCCGCTGGCCGAATCCGGAATCGTGGGCACGGCCTTCGGTATGGCGCTGCGCGGCTACCGGCCGGTGTGCGAGATCCAGTTCGACGGCTTCGTCTACCCGGCCTTCGATCAGATCATCTCCCAGGTCGCCAAGATCCATTACCGGACCGGGGGAAAGGTCAGCGCTCCGTTGACGATCCGCATCCCGTTCGGTGGCGGCATCGGCTCGGTCGAACATCATTCCGAGTCACCGGAGGCCTACTTCGCCCACACCGCGGGCCTGCGGGTGGTCTCGCCGAGTACCCCCGCCGACGCCTATCAGATGCTGCGCCAGGCCATCGCCGCCCCGGATCCGGTGATCTTCTTCGAACCCAAACGGCGCTACTGGGACAAGGCCGAGGTCGACTTCGACGCCGACCCCGACCTGCCGCTGCACACGGCTCGCGTCTGCCGTCGCGGCACCGACATCACCGTCCTGGCCTACGGCGGCACCGTCGCCACCGCGCTGGCCGCCGCCGACATCGCCGCAGGGGAAGGCCGCTCCGTCGAGGTCGTCGACCTGCGCAGCCTCGCCCCGCTGGATATCGACACCGTCGCCGAATCCGTGTGCCGCACCGGCCGTCTGGTGATCACCCACGAAGCGCCGGTCTTCGGTGGCCTCGGCGCCGAGATCGCCGCCCGCGTCACCGAGCGCTGCTTCTATCACCTGGAGGCCCCCGTCCAGCGTGTCGGCGGCTACGACATCCCTTATCCGCCCGCCAAACTGGAGAAATACCACCTGCCCGACCCGGACCGCATCCTCGACGCGGTCGACCGCTCGCTCGCCGCCTGACCTGATCGCCCGTCCCGGCCCACCCATCCGGTGCATCCAGCCCTGTGCACCCATCGAGGAAGAGGTGATCTGTGCACGACCACGGCGCCATCCTGGAATTCCGGCTGCCCGACCTGGGGGAGGGCCTCGCCGACGCGGAACTGATCTCCTGGTCGGTCGGCGTCGGCGACCACGTGGACCTCAATCAGATCATCGCCGAGGTGGAGACCGCCAAAGCCGTTGTCGCCCTGCCCTGCCCGTATGCGGGCACAGTGGCCGAACTGCTGGCCGAGCCGGGGGAGACGGTGCCGGTGGGCGCGGCCTTGATCCGGGTCCGCGACGAGGGCGCGAACGAACACGCCTTTACCGCGATCGCCTCGGCGGGCGGCGCGCCCGCCGAGGAACCCCTCGCCGGACGCGGCGGCTCCGCCACCGGTGGTCGGGGGGACACCGGCCGTGACGCCGGGAAGGCCGGCGGTGCTCCTGATACGGCGCCCGCCGACGGCGACGGATCGGCCCCCGCGAACGGGGGTCCGGCACCCGGCGACGGATCCGCCGACAGCCGTGCATCGGTGCTCGTCGGCTACGGACCGCAGGGCGAGTTCCGTTCACGTCGGCGCGCTCCCGCCCGCCCCGGGGCCGTCGAGGAAGGGGCTTCGGGCAGTCGGACGGACGCCGAATCCGCAGCCGATGGAGGCGCGGCGGTCGACTCGGGCCTCGCGGCGCGAGTATCGGCGGAATCGGGTAGCGCAGGCCGGGGCGCCGAGTCGGGCCGGGCCGGGCAGGTCGCGGAGCCGGGCAGTGCCGGCCCGGCGGCTGAATCGGGGAGCGCCGGGCAGGTGGCTGAGCCGGGAAGCGTGGACCGGGTGACCGAACCGGGCGGCGTGGGGGAGGTACCGGGGGAGCCGCGCAGTGGCGGGCGGGTACCCGCAGTTCCGGCCGCGCGGTTGCTCGCGAAGGAGTTGGGCGTGGACCTCGGCCGGACCGCCGGTTCGGGTCCGGGCGGCGCGGTGACCGTCGCGGACGTTCGTGCAGCCGCGACCACATCCACCACCCGGGCCGGGCGGACAACCGCGGCGCAGGACGAGCGGGAGCGCGATCTCGAAGATCGCGAAATCCGCACTCCGGTCACCGGTGTGCGCAAACGGACCGCCGCCGCGATGGTCGCCAGCGCGACGACCATCCCGCAGGCGGGCACCTTCCTCACCGTCGACTGCACCGCCGCCATGGAGGTGATCGAGCACCTGCGCGCCACGGCCTCGTTCACCGGCCTTCCACTGACCCCGCTGACCCTGGTCGCCAAGGCCGTGATCGCCGCGCTCGCCGAGTATCCCGCCGTGAACGCGCACTGGGACGAGCGGGCGCAGCAGATCGTCACCAAGAAGTACGTCAACCTGGGTATCGCCGCCGCCACCGAACGCGGACTGCTCGTCCCCAATGTCAAACAGGCGCAGGCGATGAGCCTGCGCTCGCTGTGCGAGGCGATCGGCCGCTGCGTCCAGGCGGCGCGTGAGGGCGCCGCCACCCCCGCCGATCTCACCGGCGGCACCTTCACTGTCACCAATGTCGGCGTCTTCGGCGTCGATGCGGGAATTCCGCTGGTCAACCCGGGAGAGGCGGCGATCCTCTGCCTCGGAGCCATCACCCGGCGGCCGTGGGTCCACGAGGAGCGACTGGCGATCCGCTGGGTCACCACGCTGGCGTTGAGCTTCGACCATCGGCTCGTCGACGGCGAACTCGCCGCACGCTTTCTGGCCACCGTCGGCGAACTGCTGACCGACCCGCTCGCGCTGCTCAGCCGATGATCTGAGCGGCGCGACGCGTCCCCGTTCACCGCCCGTGCTCCCCCGGCGGTGCGTATGGTGTTCGGGTCGGGCGCGCACAGGCGACGGGAGCACATGGTGAGCGCGGTACTGGTGGGTGTGGACGAACTGCGGGATGCGATGTCGGACAATCGCGTTCGACTACTCGACGTCCGCTGGGCGCTCGGTGACCCGGACGGTCCGCAGCACTATCTGGACGGTCACATCCCCGGCGCGGTCTTCGTGGATCTGGAGACCGAACTGGCCGCCGTGCCCACCCCGGCGGCGGGGCGGCACCCGCTGCCGAAAGTGGCGGCGCTGCAGCGGTGCGCCCGCAGCTGGGGCGTGTGTCAGGGCGATCCGGTGGTCGTCTACGACGCCAGTGGCGGCACCGCGGCGGCCCGCGCCTGGTGGTTGCTGCGCTGGGCGGGCATCGCCGACGTGCGGCTGCTCGACGGTGGCCTGACCGCGTGGACCGCGGCGGGCTGGGAGCTGTCGACCGGGGTCGAACCGGATCCCGTCCCCGGTGATGTGAACTTCACCGGCGGCCTGCTGCCGGTGATCGACGCGCACGGCGTGGCCCGCTGGCGCGGCACCCTCCTCGACGCCCGGCCCGCCGACCACTTCCGCGGCGAGGTCGAACCGCTCGACCCGCGCGCCGGTCACATTCCCGGCGCGGTGAGCGCCCCCACCATCGACAACCTGGACGAGACAGGCCGCTTCCGCGACCCGTCGTGGCTGCGGGACCGTTTCTCCGGGCTGGGTTCGGGCCCGATAGCGGTCTACTGTGGCTCCGGCGTCACCGCCACCCACCAGATCGCCGCCCTGGCCGTCGCCGGTATGGACGCCGCGCTCTACCCGGGCTCGTGGTCACAGTGGTCCCACGATGCCAAGCGTCCGGTGGCCACCGGCGCCTGACCTCCTGGATGTTCGCCAGGGCCGAACTCAGGGGCAGTCGCGGGCGATGTCGTGGAGCACCGCGTTGTCGGCGGCGGTGACCGGCAGGTCGTAGGCCACCGCCGCGGTCAGGTACTTACCCGCGTAGAAGCAGTGGTTCTCGGCTCGCGGCGGTAACCAGTCCGCGGGCGTGTCATCGCCTTTCGCCTGGTTGGCCCCGGCCGTGGTGGCCAGCAGGTTGCGTACGGTGTCGTTGGCGAAGCGCACCCGCTTGTCCATCGGCCAACCCGAGGCCCCCAGGTCCCATGCCGCCGCCAGCGGATAGACGTGATCGATCTGGACCTCCCGCGCGTCCTCCTTGCTGAACTCGACCCGGTCACCGATGTAGGGATCGACCAGCACGCCCGACACCACCACGCAATCGCGGGTCCCCGCCCGGAATCGCACCTGTGCCAACTGGACTGCCAACACGTCGTTGCGGGTGTCGCACCCGTCGCGCCCCTGCGGGCCGTCGTGATCATCACTCCACGCGGGCCCGAATACGCACGCCTCGCCCTTCCCGCACCCCCGTTCGTATCCGCCGGGCCGCACCCGCTCGGCCACCACCCGCACCTGCCCGAGCAAGCCCAGCACCTGCGCTCGCGTCGGACTGCCCGGCGCGGGCCGCACACCACCGATCCCCGGCCCACCGCACCCGGCCACCACGAGAACGGCGGCGAGCAGCACCGCCCACCACCCGAACCGCCCCACGCTCACCCCGTTTCCTCGCACCCCACCACTCCTACTCGCCACCGCCGACATGCGACGTGCGAGGAGGTCGCGCGATTGTGGATTTCCCGTTCTCCACAATGACATTGTCGCCTTTCGTCCCCGAGGCGCGGGACGACCGAGCGCGGGGCCTCCGTACGGCCGACATACGGCAGGGGCGGCAATCGGCACCACGCGAGCGGGAACCGGCTGCGGCATGGGGGAATCCAGCACTCGGCACGGCACCGCGTGGGCCGCCCGGAGACCGGTCGACCATGACTCAGCCGTGGGCTCGCGCCGGGTAGTGGTCCCGGCATGCCTCGCGGACCCGTGCGGCGGCGTGGGTATCGACGCGCTCGATGCCCGCGACCACTTCGTCGAGCCGCCAGAACGTCGAGGGGGCCAATCGCCCGGACGTGACCGCCGCGAGCGCGGTCTCGGCCGCCTCGTCGGCCTTGCCCGCGGCGAGCAGGGCGAGCCCGAGGTCCAGGCGCGCCGCCACCAGCCGGCGTGGGCGCGGATGCGGTGCGCTCTCGAGATCGGAGACGACCTGCCGCGCGAACGATTCGGCCGCCGGATCACCGATCCAGGCCAGAATGGCGGCCATGTAGGAGTTGGACTTGGTCAGGTCGAAGAAGAAGTGGTGCTCCACCTGCTTCGGATCGTGTCGCCCGGAAACCAACCGGGCGAGACTGCGTAACGCGGTGTAGGCCCCGTCGCGGTCGCCCATGCGCGCCAGCGCTCTGCCCTCCTGGGCGGTGGCCTGGATGAACACCGAACTGTCGCGCGGGGCGACGTGCTGGGCGACCTGCGAGGCCGTCGCCGCGACGGTGAAGTCGCCGTCGGTGAGTTGCTGCCAGGCCATGGTCTCCATCGCCCAGGCGGTGATCTCCGGATGCTCGGCCTCCAGCGAGATGTCACGGGCGACCCGCAGTCGCTGTCGCGCGGCGAGCGCATCACCGAGATCGACGTGACAGGCCGCCGCGATCAGCGAGAACCAGCCGAGGGTCAGCATCAGACGGCGATGCTCGCCCAGCGTCTTCTTGCGCTCGAGCATCGCCCGGCCGACCCGCATGCTGGTCAAGGCCCACTCCAGCACGGCCGAGGGGGTGGTCACCGGATAGGCGCGGGCCAGGTCGTCGACCGAGTAGTCCAGGTATCCGAGCACCCCGTCCGGGATGTCGGTCGCGTTCACCCGTTCGATCCACGCCTCGACCGAAGGATCGTCGTCGGAAGCGTCCCGCCGCAGCGCCTCCGGCCCGAGCACGTCTTCGTAGCCGAGGACCAGTCGCGGGGTGACCGGGCGTTTGCCGGTCTCCACCAAACTGAGATAGGAGGGTGCGAAATGTACGCGAGAAGCCATATAGCGCAGGCTGATTCCCGCCGCCACCCGCGCGGCTCGCAAGTGCTCACCGTCGTACACCCGCACCCCCGAAGAGTCGACACCGCATTTTCGGAACAGCTGTCAACACAGCTGTGAACACTTCTCGCCGCCACCGAAGCCGTTCCTCGTCCACGCTACTAGCGCAAGGCCCGGCCACCGCCAGATCTCGGCGGGTGGCCTTTCGACCAGTTGTTTCGATGCGGCGAAGGGGACGGAGAGCGGATGGTGGACGAACGGCCGAGGGCGATCGGCCTGATCCAGCGGAATCTGGTGTGCGGAGCGGAGGTCGACCTCGAGTCGTTGGCGGCCAGGCACGGTATGCGGCTGGCCTTCACGGTATCGGTCGACGCTTCGCCGTTGGTGGTGGCGATGGCGGTGGCGCGGCATGTGGCGGAATTCGAGGCGGTAGCTGTGGTGGTGCCGGGGTTCGAGCACGCCGATCCGGTGCGTCACGTGGTGACCGATGTGGCGGCGCTGGTGACGCCGATGGCGGTGTATCCGAAGGGGTTCCGGTGGATCCCGCCGGACAGCGAGGAGGAGGGTTCGTGAAGAGCTGTGATGTGGTGCTCGCGGTGCTGGTGCTGGGTTTGACCGGACTGACGTTGCTGTGGCTGCGACCGTCCCGGTCGCAGATCGGGGAGCGCGGGGACGAGCAGGACGTGGCCGAGCGGGACGAGTGAGGGTGGCGTCTGTCGGAGGTCTCGATTGTCGGAGGTCTCGATCACGGGCGT
Source organism: Nocardia higoensis (assembly GCF_015477835.1). Classification (NCBI taxonomy): domain Bacteria; kingdom Bacillati; phylum Actinomycetota; class Actinomycetes; order Mycobacteriales; family Nocardiaceae; genus Nocardia; species Nocardia higoensis. The sequence goes on from NZ_JADLQN010000002.1 coordinate 823,132, forward strand.
GCCGAGTTTCGATCACGCCGATCCGGTTACGCGGTGATCGACGGATTCGGCGGTGCGGCGACGCCGATGGCGTTGACACCGAGTGATTTTCGGCACCGCCGTCTCCTGACGAGAGGAGAGGCTGTGAAAGTGAGCGAGGTCGTGTTGATCGTGCTGGTGGTGGCACTGGCGGCGATGACCGTGGTGTGGTTTCAGCCGCCCGGGACCGATAGCGAGGATCGCGAAAGCGAGGAACGATCGACGAACGGCGCCGAGCGTGAGTGACGGCCGCCGGATCGGCCCGCGACGGGCGGGCGTCCCACACCGGCACCCGTCACCGCACTCGCCCGCTCGACCGGCCGCCTGTCCCGGTCGAGCGGGCTGACCTTCAGCCCAGCTGTGGGGTGACCTCGGCGGCGAACAATTCGAGGTGATCGAGATCCGACAGATCCAGCATCTGCAGGTAGAGGCGGGTGATGCCGGTCTCGGCGCGGTAGCGGCCGATGGCGTCGACGACCTCGGCGGGGGTTCCCGCCAGGCCGTTGCGCTTCAACTCCTCGACCTCGCGGCCGATGGCGGCGGCGCGGCGGGCGACCTCGGCGTCGTCCCGGCCGAGGCACAGCACCTGAGCGGCCGAACGGGTGATCTCGGCAGGGCTGCGGCCGATCGCCTCGGCCGCAGCCGCGACCCGTTCGAACTGGGTCGCGGCCGTGGCCGCGTCGGTGAACGGCAGGTTGAATTCTTGCGCGAACCGGGCGGCCAGCGCCGGGGTGCGCTTCTTGCCGCTGCCGCCGATGATCAGCGGCGGGCGCGGTGACTGCGCCGGCTTGGGCAGTGCCGGGCTGCCGTTCAGTTCGTAGTGCTTGCCTCGGTAGTCGAAGGTGCTGCCGACCGGCGTCTCCCACAGGCCGGTGATGATCTCCAGTTGCTCGGTGAAGCGGTCGAAGCGTTCGCGCACCTCAGGCAGGGGGATGCCGTAAGCGGTGTGCTCAGCGTCGAACCAGCCCGCGCCGAAACCGAACTCGACGCGTCCGCCCGACATCTGGTCCACCTGCGCCACCGAGATCGCCAGCACCGACGGATGCCGGAAGGTGGCCGAGGTCACCAAGGTGCCGAGCCGGATGCGGGAGGTCTCGCGGGCCAGGCCCGCCAGCGTGATCCAGGCGTCGGTCGGGCCGGGCAGACCCGAGACGTCGCCCATCTTCAGGAAGTGGTCGGAGCGGAAGAAGGCGTCGAAACCGGCGTCTTCGGTGGTCTTGGCGACGCGCAGCAGGTCGTCGTAGCTCGCGCCTTGCTGGGGTTCGGTGAAGATGCGTAGGTCCACGTCCACCCACCGTAGTCCGGGTGGTGTCGCAGGCGCCTGATTGGATGGGTGGATGCTGCACGGACTGTGGTCACCGGGGTCGGGCCTGGTGCTGTGGACCGAGGGGGACGTGCCCGCGGAGTTGCCCGAGCCGCTGGGTTCGCTGCTGCGCGGGTCGCGGTGGCGGCATCGCGCGCCCGCCCTCGTGCCCGGACCGGACGGGCCGGTAGCCGGTCGGGTGCGGGCGCACGCGCTCGTGCCACACGCGGCGGCGGCGGCATTGCGGCAGCGTTTGCCGGTCGGACTGGTGTCGGGCGACCTGCGGTTCCTCGCGCGGGTCACCGACGGCCTGGACCGTTGGGTGCGGGCCGGACGCGTCGTACCGGATCTGGATCGGGCCGACGGCCAGTGGTGGGTGCGCTGGCGGCTGGTCGGCGGGGAACGCCAGCGGGCGTGGCTGGCCGAGCTCGCGGTGACGATGCCCGCCGCTCTCCGGGTCGCGGGCAGGCCCGCCGAGGTGCTCGACGATCTTGTTCGCGAGCTGACCGACCCCATCGCCCGGCGGTACCTCGCCGACATCCCGGTCACCCATCCGCTGGTGCGGGGGCTGATCGCCGACGAGCCGCTCGACTCCGGTAGTCATCAGCTCGCGGAGGTGCTGCGGCGCTGGCGTGCGTCGCTGACCGTCGACGAACCGGAACTGGTCCTGCGGCTGCTCGAACCGGACGGCCTGGGCAGCGGAACCGACGAGGACTCCGAGGCGCAGGACGCTTCCGTCTCGTCCGGGGAGGACGACATCGCGCTGTGGCGGCTCGAAGTCTGCCTGCGCACCGAGGAGTCCGCGCCCGCGCCGGTGCCGATCGATGCCGAACCTCGGCTGCTGCGTACCGCGCTGGAGAAACTCGGCGAGGCGCAGCGCGTCTATCCGCGCCTGCGCGATCTGCCGTCCGACCCGTACTCGCTGGACCTGTTGCTGCCCACCGAAGTCGTCGCCGACCTGGTCGCCCATGGCGCGATCGCGCTGCGCGAGGCGGGGGTGCGGCTGTTGCTTCCGCGTGCGTGGAACATCGCCGAGCCGAGCATGCGTCTGCGCGTGACCAGCGGCGCGCCGGCCGCCGAGAGCACCGTCGGTATGCGCGGACTGCTGTCGTTCCGCTGGGAGCTGGCCGTCGGCGACAAGGTGCTCACTCGCGCGGAGATGGGGAAGCTGATCCGGGCGAAATCCGATCTGGTCCAGTTGCGCGGTGAATGGGTGCAGGCCGACCACAAGGCGCTCGCCGCCGCGGCCCGCTATGTGGCCGCACACCTGGACGATTCGCCGGTCACCCTGGCCGACATGCTCGGCCATATCGCCGCCACCCGCGTGGACAAAGTGCCGCTCACCGAGGTCACCGCCACCGGATGGGCCGGAGAACTGTTCGAGCGGGAAGGCGACCGTGAACCGGTTCCGCCGCCCGCCGGGCTGAAAGCGCGGCTGCGCCCCTATCAGCAGCGCGGCCTGACCTGGCTGGTGGCCATGAGCCGGTTGAACTGCGGCGCTGTCCTGGCCGACGACATGGGCCTGGGCAAGACCGTCCAGGTGCTGGCCCTGCTCGCGCACGAACGCGAGACCGGCGAGGCGGGGGGTCCCACCCTGCTGGTGTGCCCGATGTCGGTGGTCGGGAACTGGCAGCGTGAGGCCGCGCGCTTCACCCCCGGTCTGCGGGTGCTCGTCCATCACGGCAAGGACCGCAGGCACGGCCTCGATCTGGAGGAAGCCGTCGCCGACGCCGATCTGGTGCTCATCACCTACGCGATCCTGGCCAGGGATGTGCTCGAACTGTCCGCTCTGAAGTGGGATCGTGTGGTCCTCGACGAGGCTCAGCACATCAAGAACGCGGCAACCGCCCAGGCGCGCGCCGCCCGCGCCGTGCCCGCCCGGCATCGCCTGGCGCTCACCGGCACCCCGGTCGAGAACCGGCTCGAGGAGTTGCGCTCGATCATGGATTTCGCGATGCCGAAGCTGCTGGGCACCCCGCAGACCTTCCGCGCCAGGTTCGCGGTGCCGATCGAACGCGAACAGGATCAGAACGCGCTGTCGCGGCTGCGTCTGGTGACCGGCCCGTTCGTGCTGCGCAGGCTCAAGACCGACCCGGCCGTCATCGGCGACCTGCCCGACAAGCTGGAGATGACGGTGCGCGCCAACCTGACCGTCGAGCAGGCGGCGCTGTATCAGGCGGTCGTCGACGATATGCTCGACAAGATCAGGAATGCCAAGGGGATGGCGCGCAAGGGCGCGGTGCTCGCGGCGCTCACCAATCTCAAACAGGTGTGCAACCATCCCGCGCACTATCTGCGCGACCATTCGCCGGTGCTGCGGCGCGGCAGGCACCGCTCCGGCAAGCTCGCGCTGGTCGAGGACGTGCTGGACACGGTGATCGCCGAGGGCGAGAAAGCCCTGCTGTTCACCCAGTTCCGCGAGTTCGGCGAGCTGCTCGTCCCCTACCTCACCGAGCGGTTCGGCACCGCCATCCCGTTCCTGCACGGCGGGGTCGACAAGAACAACCGCGACGCGATGGTGGAGCGCTTCCAATCCGAGAGCGGCCCGCCGCTGATGCTGTTGTCGCTCAAGGCCGGCGGCACCGGCCTGAATCTGACCGCGGCCAATCATGTGGTGCATCTGGACCGTTGGTGGAATCCGGCAGTCGAGAACCAGGCCACCGACCGCGCCTACCGCATCGGCCAGCGCCGTGACGTGCAGGTCCGCAAGCTGGTGTGCGTCGACACCATCGAGGAGCGGATCGACGAGATGATCACCGGCAAGAGCAGACTGGCCGATCTCGCCGTCGGCGCGGGGGAGAACTGGATCACCGAACTGGGCACCGACGAGCTACGGGAATTGTTCACGCTGGGAGCGGAGGCGGTGGGCGAATGATCGGCGCGGCCAGGAAGTATGTGCCCGGCGCGGGCGGTGATTACGTGCCCGGCGCGGGCGGTGCGGCGCGCCCGGCAGAGAGGGGTCGGGAGTGAGCCGCGGCGTCAGCGCGCGCACCAAGCGCGGCGGATTCGGGCGCACCTGGTGGGGCAAGGCGTTCATCGACGCGGTCGAGGCCATGTCCGAACCGGGCAGGCTCGCTCGCGGTCGCAGCTACGCCCGCGCGGGCAATGTGATCGACTACCGCATCGACATCGGCATCGTCGTCGCCGAAGTGCAGGGCAGCCAGCCGCGTCCGTTCACCGCCGAATTCACCGTCCGCCGCCTGCGTGAGGAAGAGATCGAACTACTCGTCGAGACCATCCGCGCGGCACCGGGCACGCTCGCCGATATCGCCTCCGGCGTCCTGCCCGCCGCCCTCGGCCCGCACCTGCTCCCCACCACTGCCGCCGACCTGGACTTCTCCTGCACCTGCCCCGACCCCGGCTGGCCGTGCAAGCACGCCGCCGCCGTCTGCTACCTGCTCGCCGAACGCCTCGACGAAGCGCCGCGGGAAATACTCACGTTGCGCGGCCTGGATCTCGACGCTCTCATCGCCCGGCTCGAACGCACCCCCGATCCCGGCGAGGACGACACCGCCGACCTGACCGACCCTTACGGTGACCAGCGCGAATTGCCTGCCCCGCCCCGCATCGAGTTCCGTTCGGCCATAGACGATCTCGATCCCGTGCTGTTGCGTAAGGCGTTGCGGATGGTGTCCGAAGACGAGACGAACGCGACGACGGCGCTGAAGGAGTTGCGGACTCTCTACGCAGCGCTCGAGCGGTCCTGAGCACCCGGCCGCCCGGTGTACGGTCGGCGGCTTGGTTGGCACCCGGCAGCGAGGCCGATCGCGTGACCGGACTTCGTTCGGGCGGTCCCGTCCGGAACGCGGTGTCGGAACTTCTCGGCGCCGGGTGCCTCACTCAGTGTGCGGCCAGGCCACGGTGCCGGGAAATGTCCGAGCACTGCCCTGCCGCTGCCCGATTGCCGCTCGGGCAGTACTGCTGTCGCGCCCACCGGCCCTCATCTACGGCGGACGTCAGATTGCCGCGTTCCGGGGAGAATCCGGTCACTTCGAGAAGGCTTGCTTGCGAGCCGCTTTCGCTGCCTCATGTGCTGCCGTGGCATGATCGAAATCGCCCCGCTGCCCACGATCGAAAAGCCGCTGCGCGGCTTCCACCCGCCGGACACGCTCGACATCGTCACGAAGCGCAGCGTCGACAGTGTCCTGCTCGTCAGTTGCCCCCCATCAGCCGCATCGCCTCGCCGAGCGCTCGTCGTCCGAGTCGATCCGCGTGACAGTCACAGTGCGCCTCCCCTATCGGATATCCGCATCCACTGTATGTCCTGAACATCGGCCGATCAGCGGTTGAACGATCCCCTCCGTCTGCAGAGAGCTGTCGATGTGGTGGGCGGATTCGCCTAGGCTGGCCGGCATGGCGGGTGCGTGCTCACCGGATTCCCGGCGTGACGGCGCGACGCGCGACGACCTCGGCACTGCCGTCGCGCTCACCGCGCCCGTCCGCCGGGTGGTCTCCCTGGTGCCCTCACTCACCGAGGCCGTCGCCCACACCTGCTCCGAAACGCTGATCGCGGCGACACAGTGGTGCACACACCCGGCCGATCTGGACGTCGAGCGGGTGCGCGGCACCAAGAACCCCGACGTGCGCCGCATCATCGAATTGGCCCCTGACGTGGTGCTGTGCAACCAGGAGGAGAACCGCCGCCTAGATGTCGACCGCCTGCGCGCCGCCGGTATCGCCGTGTGGGTGACGAAGATCGAAACCCTCGACGCGGCGTTCACCTCCTTGATCAGGCTGTTCACGACCGCATTCGCCCGGCCCGCCCCCGGCTGGCTCACCACCGCGCAGGAGAATTGGGCCGCACCGCCTCCTGAACCATCGTGCCCGGCCGTCATCCCGATCTGGCGCAACCCGTGGATGGTCGTCGGCCGCGACACCTTCGCCGGTGACCTGGCCACTCGCCTCGGCCTGCACCTGGTTCACGCCGATCGCCCCGATCGCTACCCGAGGGTCACCGACGCCGAGCTGACCAGCGGCGTCGAGCTGGCCGTCCTGCCCGACGAGCCCTATGTGTTCACCGCGCACGACGGTCCCGACGCCTTCCCCGGCATCCCCGTCGCCTTGGTCGAAGGCCGCGCGCTGACCTGGTACGGGCCGTCCCTGGCGACCGCGCGCGCCGACCTCACCCGGCAGCTGGCCGCCGCGACGACTCGCCGGGCCTAGGCAGCCCTCATCCGGCCCACGCGAGCCGGTAGTCGTTCAGGTCGAAATGCCCGCTGCGCCACGCCGCTTCGATCGTCGTCGACGGCCGCAGCGGCACATCACCGTGCTTGTCGAAGTAATAACTGTTGGCCGTGGCGCACCCCTCTTGCCAGAACACCTGCCCGCCGCGCCGGGCGAGCATCTCTCGGAAGAAGCGGTCGTTGGCCTCGGCGGTGACCTCGATCGAGGTGGCGTCGTGGTCGCGGGCGTGGCGCAGGCAGCGCAGGATGTGGCGGACCTGGTTCTCGATGAGGGCGAAGTAGGACGAGCCGTTGTAGCCGTAGGGGCCGATGACGGTGAAGAAGTTGGGGAAGCCGGGCACGCTGACGCCTTCATACGCTTGCAGACGGTTCTCGTTCCACCATTGTTCGAGGTCACGGCCGCCGACGCCGCGCAGCCGGTAGGTGGGCATCTCACCTGCCTCCATCACCTTGAAGCCGGTGGCCAGGATGAGGACGTCGGCGGGGTGATCGGTGCCTGTGTGGGTGCGGATGCCGGTGGGGGTGATCTCGGCGATCGGATCGGTGTCGAGGGTGACGTTCGGGCGGTTGTACGTGGCCAGATAGTCGTTGGAGAAGCTCGGGCGTTTGCAGCCGAGGGTGTAGCGCGGGGTGAGCTTGTCGCGTACCACCGGGTCGTGGACCTGGCGGCGCAGGTGGGCGCGGGCGAGCCGTTCGGCGACGGCGGTGGTGGGAACGGTGTCGTGGTAGTGCGCGGAGATGGGGAACGTCAGTTCGACGTAGGTCTGGCTGGCCAGGCGGGTCAGCGCTTTGCCGCCGGGCATCCGCAGGGCCAGCCGAAGGGGAGCGGGCAGCGGGAGGTCGGGGCGGGGCAGACACCAGATGGGGGTGCGCTGGAAGACGGTCAGATGCGCGACCTTCGGGGCGATCTCGGGGATGACCTGAACCGCCGAGGCGCCGGTGCCGATGACGGCGACGCGCTTGCCGCGCAGATCCTGACGATGGTCCCAGCGCGCGGTGTGCATGGTCGCGCCGCCGAAATCGGCGACGCCGGGAATGTCGGGCAGCTTGGGGCGGGTGAGCGCGCCGGTGCCGCTGATGACGAAACGCGCGCGCAGCGGGGAGCCGTCGGCGGTGTGCAGCACCCAGACGTGGCGCTGTTCATCGAACTCGGCGGCGGTGACAGTGGTGGAGAAACGGATGTTGGGCCGCAACCGGTAGGTGTCGACGCACCATTCGGCATAGGCCTTCAGTTCGCGTCCCGGCGCATACACCCGCGACCAGTCGTCGCGCTGGGCGAAGGAGAACTGGTAGCTGAACGACGGGATGTCCACCGCCACGCCGGGATAGGTGTTCCAGTGCCAGGTGCCGCCGACGCCGTCCGCGTCGTCGACGACGAGGAAGTCCTCGAATCCGGCCTGCCGCAACTTGATCGCGGCGCCGATACCGGAGAACCCCGCGCCGACGACGATGATCTCGTGGTCGTAGGCGTCAGGTGATGGCGTCGGCATGGTGGATCTCCTCCGTGCGGTGACGACCTCGGTGCCGTCGGTCTGTTCGCGCGCGTGCCGCGGAGCCCTCAGGACGGTGGCTCGATGCGGTAGACGCGTGCGGCGTTGTCGTGGAACGTCTTGGCGAGAACGCCGCCGTCGCCGCCGTGCTCGGTGATCGCGGTGGACACGGCGGCGACGCTGTCGGCGATCGTGGTGATCGCCTTGTCCACCGGGAAGTTCGATCCCCAGATCAGCCGGTCGGGGCCGAAGCAGTCGAGGGCGTGGGTGACCAGCGGGCGGATCCGGTCCACCAGTACCGGGGCGGTGGTGGTGTGTCCGCGCCGAGGCACCGGATGCCCGAGGATCGGCATCGCCAGTCCGCTCACCTTCGCGACCACCTGCGGGTGGGCGGCCAGCTCGGCGATGTCGTCGCGCCAGCGTTGCAGCAGCTCGTGGCGCCGCTCGGGGGTGTGTCCGGTCTCCCGGCCGACTCCGCCGAATGCGCCCGCCGGTGTGGCCAGATGGTTCAGCACGATGGTGACCTCGGGATAGCGCGCGGCCAGAGCGGTGACCTGCGGCAACTGATGCGAGTAGACCCATGCCTCGAAGACCAGTCCCCGCTCGGCGAGTTCACCGAAACCGTGAAGGAACGCCCGAGAGGTCAGTGCGCTCGGGTCGTGGGTGTAGACGCGCACATCCGGGTCGGGATGGTGGGCGACCATCGTGCGGATGCCCCGCAGCAGCGGCGAGGCGCTCTGGTGGGCGTCGAGCAGGTCGGCGAAACCGGGAGCGGCCGGATCGGCGGAACCGACGATCCCGGCCAGCGGCGGGGTGTCGACACCGAAAGGCAGGCCGGCCACCCATCGGGTCTCCTCGGCCTTGCCGGTCACCCCCTTGCCGTGCCACTCCACCTCGATGTGCACGACGCCCTCGACCGGCACACCGGTGGCGTCGGCGCGATAGTCGGCGGGCAGATAGGGGTTCAGGTACGCGGTCGGGTCGCCGACGAACTCCCGGTCCCGCACGCTCGCCAAGCGCACGGCCAGCGAGATCGGCAGCGGCACGTACTTCAGCAGCCGGGCGGTGGTGCTGAAGCCCCGCGGGGTCCCCAGCGGATCCCACTGGTGGATGTGTGCGTCGATGACACGCAGATCGCCGGGGTTCATCGCCGGTCCTCCCATCGCCTCCGTCGGGTCCATCGCCGGGTACCCGGTCGCCGGACAGGCTCACACATTGCGCCGATACTGCCCGCCGACGGTGAAGAACGCGTCGGTGACCTGCTCGAGCGAGCACACCCGGGCGGCATCCATGAGGACCTCGAAGATGTTCTCGTCGGTGCGGGCGACGGCCTCGAGCCGGGCCAGCGCGTCGCGCGCCTGCTCGCGATGGCTGTCCTGGAACCCGCGCACCCGGTCGAGTTGGGACTTCTTCTCCTGCTCGGTGGCGCGGGCCAGTTCGATGGTGCGCTCGGGCTCGGCGCGCTCGTTGCGGAAGGTGTTCACACCGATGATCGGCAGCGAGCCGTCGTGCTTGCGGTGCTCGTAGAGCATGGACTCGTCCTGGATCTTGCCGCGCTGGTAGCCGGTCTCCATCGCGCCGAGCACGCCGCCGCGTTCGCTGATCCGCTCGAACTCGACCAGCACGGCCTCCTCGACCAGGTCGGTGAGCTCATCGATGATGAACGCGCCTTGCAGCGGGTTCTCGTTCATCGCCAGGCCCCATTCGGAGTTGATGATCAGCTGGATGGCCAGCGCGCGGCGCACCGAATCCTCGGTGGGGGTGGTGACGGCCTCGTCGTAGGCGTTGGTGTGCAGGCTGTTGCAGTTGTCGTAGATGGCGATCAGTGCTTGCAGGGTGGTGCGGATGTCGTTGAAGTTCATCTCCTGGGCGTGCAGCGAGCGACCCGAGGTCTGCACGTGGTACTTGAGTTTCTGCGAGCGCTCGGCCGCGCCGTATTTGTCGCGCAGCGCGATCGCCCAGATGCGGCGGGCCACTCGCCCGATCACCGAGTACTCCGGGTCCATGCCGTTGGAGAAGAAGAACGACAGGTTCGGTGCGAAATCGTCGATGTGCATTCCGCGCGCGAGATAGGACTCGACGTAGGTGAAGCCGTTGGCGAGGGTGAAGGCCAGCTGGCTGATGGGGTTCGCACCCGCCTCGGCGATGTGATAGCCCGAGATCGACACCGAGTAGAAGTTGCGGACCTTGTTGCGCACGAACCATTCCTGGATGTCGGCCATCATGCGCAAGCTGAACTCGGTGGAGAAGATGCAGGTGTTCTGCCCCTGATCCTCCTTGAGGATGTCGGCCTGCACCGTGCCGCGCACGGTCGACAGCGTGCGCGCCCTGATCTCGGCGGCCTCCTGCTCGGTGGGCTCGCGGCCCGCGTCGGCGCAGAACCGGTCCAGCGCCTGGTCGATGGCGGTGTTGAGGAAGAAGGCCAGGATGGTGGGTGCGGGGCCGTTGATGGTCATCGACACCGAGGTGGTCGGCGCGGTGAGGTCGAAACCGTCGTAGAGCGCCTTCATGTCCTCGATGGTGGCGATGGAGACGCCGGAGGTGCCGACCTTGCCGTAGATGTCGGGGCGCTCGTCGGGGTCGCGGCCGTACAGAGTGACCGAGTCGAAGGCGGTCGACAGGCGCTTGGCGTCGGAATGCTCGGAGAGCACCTTGAACCGGCGGTTGGTGCGGAACGGGTCGCCTTCACCGGCGAACATGCGGGCGGGGTCCTCGTTGTCGCGCTTGAACGGGAACACCCCGGCGGTGAACGGAAAGTGGCCGGGCAGGTTCTCCGCGCGCAAGAATCTCAGCAGCTCACCCTGATCGGTGAAGCGCGGCAGCGCGACGCGGGGAATGCTGCTGCCCGACAACGAGGTACGGCGCAGGGTGGTGTGGATCTCGCGATCGCGCACCCGCACCACCTGTTCCTCGCCGCGGTAGCTCTCGGCCAGGGCGGGCCACTCGGCGAGCAGGGCGGCGTTGTCGGCATCGAGGTTCGCCCGCGCGGAGTCGAGCAGTTCGGCGACCGAGGTGTCCTCGGGCAGCTCGGCGGCGACCAGTTCCAGGCGCTGCACCCGCTGCGCCGCGCTCACCTGTTCGGCGGTGCGGGCGTGGTAGCCGCGCACGGTGTCGGCGATCTCGGCCAGGTAGCGCACCCGCGAGGTGGGGATGATCTGAGCGAAGCGGGTGGACACCCGGGTGTCCACCCGCGGCAGCACGCCCTCGGCCACCGGCAGCCCACGCGCGGCGAGCAACCCGATCAGGTGCTGGTACAGCGCGGTCACGCCGTCGTCGTTGAACGTGGCCGCACTGGTGCCGAACACCGGCATGTCCTCGGGCGAGGAACCGAAGGCCTCCCGGTTGCGCACCAGCTGGCGGGAGACATCGCGCACCGCGTCGGCGCCACCGCGGCGCTCGAACTTGTTGATCGCCACCACTTCGGCGAAATCGAGCATGTCGATCTTCTCGAGCTGGGAAGCCGCGCCGAATTCCGGCGTCATGACATACATCGGCACGTCCACGTGATCGACGATGGCCGCGTCTCCTTGGCCGATCCCGGGGGTCTCCAGCACGATCAGGTCGTATCCGGCGGCCTTGCACACCGCGATGATGCTGTCGATGTCGTGCGGGAGTTCGTGCCCGCCGCGGGTGGCCAGCGAGCGGAAGAACAGGTGGTCGCCGTCGAGGGAGTTCATCCTGATGCGGTCGCCGAGCAGCGCCCCGCCGCCGCGACGGCGGGTCGGGTCGACGGCCAGGATCGCCACCCGCAGCTTGTCCTGCTGGTCGGTGCACAGCCTGCGCACCAATTCGTCGGTCAGCGAGGACTTTCCGGACCCGCCGGTGCCGGTGATGCCGAGCACGGGGACGGTCCTGCCCGCGGCGGCCGCCAGCAGTGCCTGCCGATCGGCCGCGGGCAGCGCGTCCTGTTGCAGGCAGGTGATGGCGCGCGCCAGGGCCGTCCGGTCACCGGCCAGGACCGCGTCCACCGCGGGCGGCCGCTCGGACAGGTCGACATCGCAGTCGGCGATCAGTTGGTTGATCATGCCGGGCAGACCCAGCCGCTGACCGTCCTCGGGGGAGAAGATCCGCACGCCGGATTCGGCGAGCCGCTCGATCTCCTCGGGCACGATCACGCCGCCCCCACCGCCGAAGATCCGCACGTGTCCGGCACCCGCCTCCCGCAGCGCCGTCGCCAGATACTCGAAGTACTCGACGTGTCCGCCCTGGTAGGAGCTGACCGCGACGCCCTGGACGTCTTCTTCGATCGCGGCGGCGACCACTTCGTGGACCGCGCGGTTGTGGCCGAGGTGGATCACCTCCGCCCCTTGGGCCTGCAGGATGCGGCGCATGATGTTGATCGCGGCGTCGTGGCCGTCGAACAGCGCGGCCGAGGTCACGAAGCGGACCGGGTTGACGGGTTGGTGGAGCGTGCTGCTGTCGGCCACGAATGTCCTCCGGCGAGTCCTGGGGCGCCCGAATACTAGGACGTCATAGGAATACTACGGTGATGCCGATCACATCGCTATGGGAGTTCGATCGACATGACGGGCTTGACATCCGAGGTCGTCCGGTGGGATGGATCACATCCGATAATTTACTTGGATGTCCAACTATAGGATGACCGAGATCGCGCATCCTCTGCGCGCGTCTGCGACGACAAACAAGAAGGACTGTCATGGTTCGGGAACTCACGCATTTCATCGGCGGACAGCACGTCGCCGGCACCTCGGGCAAGTTCGGTGACGTCTACGACCCGAACATCGGCGAGGTGCAGGCTCGGGTGCCGCTGGCGAGCAAGTCCGAGGTCGAGGCCGTCATCGCCAACGCCGAAGAGGCGCAAAAGGTCTGGGCCGCGTTCAATCCACAGAAGCGCGCCCGCGTCCTGATGAAGTTCCTGACCCTGGTGCAGGACGAGATGGACAGCCTCGCGGCGCTGCTGTCCAGCGAGCACGGCAAGACCATCCCCGACGCCAAGGGCGACATCCAGCGCGGCCTCGAGGTCATCGAGTTCGCCGTCGGCATCCCGCACCTGCTCAAGGGCGAATACAGCGAGAGCGCGGGCACCGGCATCGACGTCTACTCGATGCGTCAGCCGCTCGGCGTCGTCGCGGGCATCACCCCGTTCAACTTCCCGGCCATGATCCCGCTGTGGAAGGCCGGTCCGGCGCTGGCCACCGGCAACGCGTTCGTGCTCAAGCCCTCCGAGCGCGACCCCTCGGTGCCGCTGCGCCTGGCCGAGCTGTTCCTCGAGGCCGGTCTGCCGCCGGGGGTGTTCAACGTGGTCAACGGTGACAAGGAAGCCGTCGACACGCTGCTGCACGACCCGCGGATCAAGGCCGTCGGCTTCGTCGGCTCCACCCCGATCGCGCAGTACATCTACGAGACCGCCACCGCCAACGGCAAGCGCGCGCAGTGCTTCGGCGGCGCCAAGAACCACGCCATCGTCATGCCCGACGCCGACCTCGACGATGTCGCCGACCAGCTGATCGGCGCGGGCTACGGCTCGGCCGGTGAGCGCTGCATGGCCATCTCGGTGGCCGTCCCGGTCGGTGAGGAGACCGCCGATCGCCTGGTCGCCAAGCTGACCGAGCGCGTGCACAAGCTCAATGTCGGCCGCTCCGACGACCTCGGCGCCGACTTCGGCCCGCTGGTCGGCAAGGACGGCGTGGACCGGGTGAACAACTACGTCCAGATCGGCATCGACGAGGGCGCCGAGCTCGTCGTCGACGGCCGCGGCCTGACCGTCGAGGGCGGCGAGAACGGCTACTTCGTCGGCGCCACCCTGTTCGACAAGGTCACCCCGGAGATGCGTATCTACAAGGAAGAGATCTTCGGCCCCGTGGTGGCGGTCGTGCGCGCCGCGGACTACGAAGAAGGCCTGCGCCTGGCCAACGAACACGAGTACGGCAACGGCGTGGCCATCTTCACCCGCGACGGCGACACCGCCCGCGATTTCGCCGCCCGCGTGCAGGTCGGCATGGTCGGCATCAACGTCCCGATTCCGGTCCCGATCGCGTACTACACCTTCGGCGGCTGGAAGCGCTCGGGCTTCGGCGACCTGAACCAGCACGGTCCCGACTCGATCCGCTTCTACACCAAGACCAAGACGGTGACGCAGCGCTGGCCCTCCGGGCTCAAGGAGAGCAACGCCTTCGTCATCCCGACGATGGACTGACAGCCGCGATGTTCACACTCGACGAGGACGAACGGGCGATCCGCGACACCGCGCGCGAATTCGCCGACGAGTTCCTTGCGCCGAACGCGCTGGAATGGGACGAGAAGAAGCACTTCCCGGTCGACGTGCTGCGCAAGGCCGGGCCGCTCGGGCTCGGCGGCATCTACGTCGGTGAGGAGTTCGGCGGCTCGGGCCTGCGCAGGCTCGACGCGGTCCGCATCTTCGAGCAGCTGTCCACCGGCTGCCCGGCGGTCGCCGCCTACATCTCCATCCACAACATGGCGACGTGGATGATCGACGCCTACGGCACGCGGGAGCAGCGCGCCCACTGGCTGCCCGGGCTGACCTCGATGGAACTGCTCGGCAGCTACGCGCTGACCGAGCCGGGGGTCGGCTCGGACGCGGCGGCGCTGAGCACCAAGGCCGTGCGCGACGGTGCGGACTACATCCTCAACGGCGCCAAGCAGTTCATCTCCGGCGCGGGCGCCAACGACGTGTACGTGATGATGGTGCGCACCGGCGAAGACGGCGCGCGCGGCATCTCGGCGCTGATCATCCCGGCCGACACCCCCGGGCTGTCGGTCGGGCCCAACGAGAAGAAGATGGGCTGGAACGCCCAGCCGACCCGGCAGGTCATCCTGGAGGACGCGCGGGTGCCGGTCGCCAATCGCCTCGGCGAAGAAGGCGACGGCTTCCGCATCGCGATGAACGGGCTCAACGGCGGACGGCTGAACATCGCCGCCTGCTCGATGGGTGGCGCGCAAGCCGCGCTGGACAAGACCGTTCCGTACCTCACCGAGCGGCAGGCGTTCGGCAAGCCGCTGGTGCGCAACCAGGCCCTGCAGTTCGAACTGGCGGATATGCGCACCGAGCTGGAAGCGGCCAGGACCCTGCTGTGGCGGGCCGCGGCCGCCCTGGACGCCGACGCCCCCGACAAGGTGGAGCTGTGCGCGATGGCGAAGCGCTTCGCCACCGACGTGGGCTTCGAGGTCGCCAACAAGGCCCTGCAAATGCACGGCGGTTACGGTTACTTGGCCGAATACGGCTTGGAGAAGATCGTCCGGGATCTGCGCGTGCACCAGATCCTCGAGGGCACCAACGAGATCATGCGGGTGGTCGTCGCCCGCTCGGTCGTAGGAGCAGCATGACCACCGAACCTGAAGTTCTCATCGACAAGCGTGACGGCGTCGGCTCGATCACGCTCAACCGGCCCAAGGCCATCAACGCGCTCAATCATCCGATGGCCCTGGCCATCACCGACGCGCTGCGGTCCTGGGCCGACGACGAGGAGGTGCGCACCGTCGTCGTCACCGGCGCGGGCGAGCGCGGCCTGTGCGCGGGCGGCGACATCGTCGCCATCCACGCCGACGCGAAGTCCGGCGGCGCGAACGCCGACTCGCCGACCGGCGTGTTCTGGCGCGACGAGTACATCCTCAACGCGCTCATCGGCAGCTACCCCAAGCCGTATGTCGTGGTCATGGACGGCATCGTGATGGGCGGCGGCGTCGGCCTGTCCGGGCACGGCAGCCACCGCATCGTCACCGAGCGCTCCAAGATCGGTATGCCCGAGGTCGGCATCGGTTTCGTCCCCGACGTGGGCGGCACCTACCTGCTCTCGCGCGCACCGGGGGAGATCGGCACGCACGTGGCGCTGACCACCGCCCGGATGACCGCGGGCGACGCCATCGCCACCGGCTTCGCCGACTACTTCGTCAGCTCGGAGAACATCCCGCCGCTGCTGGACACCCTGCGCGCCGAGCCCGCCGACATCGCGATCGCCAAGTTCGCCACGGCCGCACCGGAATCCGGCCTGGCCGCCGGGCGCGACTGGATCGACGCCTGCTACGGCGCGAGCACCGTCGAGGAGATCGTGTCCCGCCTGGAGACCGCCGACGCGCCGGAGGCCAGGGCGGCGGCGGCCGAGATCCTGGCGAAATCGCCGGTCGCGCTGAAGGTCACGCTGCGTTCGCTGCGCGCCGCGCGCGAGCTGACCAGCCTGGAGGCGGTGCTGAACGAGGAATACCGCGTGTCCATCGCCTCGCTCGGCTCCCACGATCTGGTCGAGGGCATCCGCGCGCAGGTGATCGACAAGGACCGCAACCCGCAATGGAACCCGGCGACCCTGGCCGATGTCAGCGACGCGCAGGTCGCGGCCTACTTCGTCGAACTCGGTGACAAGGAACTGGGTCTGGTGACCCCGGAGGCACAGCAGTGAGCAACAAGATCGGATTCCTCGGCCTGGGGAACATGGGCGGGCCGATGGCCGCCAACCTGGTGAAGGCGGGCTACGACGTGGTCGCCTTCGACCCGAGCCCGGCCGCGCAGGAACAGGCCCGCACCGACGGCGCGACGGTCGTGGCCACCGCACCCGAGGCCGCCGCGGGCCGGGAGATCGTCATCACCATGCTGCCCAACGGCAAGCTGGTGCTCGACGTCTACGCCGACCTGCTGCCCGCCGCCGACCCGGGCACGCTGTTCATCGACTGCTCGACCATCGACGTCGCCGACGCCAAGGCCGCCGCGGAGCAGGCCGTCGCGGCCGGTCACCGTGCGGTCGACGCCCCGGTCTCCGGCGGTGTCGCCGGTGCGGCCGCGGGCACGCTCACCTTCATGGTCGGCGGGCAGGAAGCGGACTTCGCGGCCGCGCTGCCGGTGCTCGAGGTGATGGGCGGCAAGGTCGTGCACTGCGGTGGCGCGGGCGTCGGCCAGGCCGCCAAGATCTGCAACAACATGCTGCTGGGCATCTCGATGGTGGCGCTGTCGGAGGCACTGGTGCTGGGCGAGAAGCTGGGTCTGAGCCACCAGTCCTTCTTCGACGTGGTCTCCACCGCCTCGGGCCAGAGCTGGGCGCTGACCAGCTACTGCCCGGTGCCCGGTCCGGTTCCGGCCAGCCCGGCCAACAACGACTACAAGCCCGGCTTCGCCACCGCCCTGATGACCAAGGACCTGGGTCTGGCCGCCAACGCGTTGCGCGACAACGGCGTCGACGGACAGCTCGGCGCGCTCGCCGCCGAGATCTACGCCCGGTTCAACCAGACCGATGGCCATCGTGACTTCTCGGCTATCGTCACCGATGTCCGCAACCGTTCCGAGCAAGAGGGTGACAAGTGACCGACTTCGAGACGATTCTGCTGGAGCGCAGGCCCAACAGCGCAGGCAAGGGCGCGGTCGGCTGGATCACGCTGAACCGTCCCAAGGCGCTCAACGCCCTCAACGCGCAGGTGCTCGACGACATCATCGCCGCCCTCGACGAACTCGAGCGTGACGACGAGATCGGCGCGGTCGTCATCACCGGTTCCGAGCGGGCCTTCGCCGCGGGCGCCGACATCAAGGAAATGCAGCCCAAGACGTACATGGACATGTTCATGGACGACTACTTCGCGCGCTGGGAGCGGCTGGCGAACTTCCGCAAGCCCACCATCGCGGCCGTGGCGGGCTACGCCCTCGGCGGTGGCTGTGAGCTGGCGATGATCTGCGACATCCTGCTGGCCGCCGACACCGCCAAGTTCGGCCAGCCCGAGATCAAGCTCGGCGTCATCCCCGGCATCGGCGGCTCGCAGCGCCTGACCAGGGCTGTCGGCAAGGCCAAGGCCATGGACCTGGTGCTGACCGGCCGCAATATGGACGCCGAGGAAGCCGAGCGGGCCGGGCTGGTCTCGCGCATCGTGCCCGCCGCCGAATTGCTCGACACCGCCCAGCAGGTCGCCGAGACCATCGCCTCGATGTCGGTGCCGGTGACCATGATCGCCAAGGAGGCGGTCAACCGCTCCTTCGAGACCACTCTGTCCGAGGGACTGCGTTTCGAGCGCCGGGTCTTCCACTCGCTGTTCGCGATCGAGGACCAGAAGGAAGGCATGGCGGCCTTCGTGGAGAAGCGGCCCGCCCAGTTCGGCAACCGCTGACCTGCCGCTCCACCGCAACGGCCCACGCGCTCCCCAGCGCGTGGGCCGTTGCCCTTTCCGGTCGGTGTACCCGGTGCCGTGGTGCGGGCCACCGCGCGGGAACCACCGGCCGGCTCGCGGATGCGGAGTGGCCAGGCACGCGCGCTGACGACCCGCACGGCGATCCCGCATGGCGCGGGCGGCCAGGCACGGGCCGGGCACACGCGCCGCTGCCCGGACTACCGGTAGCCGTCGTAATGGTCGGCGGGAAAGTCCCCGTTGTGGAATGCGCGGGCGAGGTCCGTGCCCGCGAACGCCGGGGGAGTGCGGCCGTCCACGGCGTAGCGGTACAGCGCGGCCGAGTAGACGGTGTTGGCGGCGGAGTAGAAGGCCAGCACGGTGATGAAGACGCCGAGACCCAGCCAGCATCCGACCGTCGAGAGCAGCACGCCGCCGACGAGCTCGTCGGCCAGTGCGCCGAGGACGGTGCCGATCAGCATGCTCAGCAGGCCGCCCACCAGGACCAGGATGTAGCCGAGAGTGCCCAGGCGGGTGGTGCCCGCGACGCCGGGACCCCAGACCCGCGTGTGGCACTCCCTGGCGGCGCGTACCGCGTCGATCGGACCACGACGTTCCAGCACGATCATCGGCAGCACCAGGTAGACGACATCCGACCACGGGGTGGCCCGGTTCGGCCCCGGCACACCGGGCTCGCGGGCGGTGCGCTCGAACAACCGCAACACCGGCAGCACGGTCGCGACCGCCAGTGCCCAGGGCAGCAGCGCGAAGAAGCGGGACCGGCCCGCGCGCCGACCGGCCTTCGGGTCGGCCCAACTGCCGCGCAGCACATTGTCGGCCTGGGTGATCAGGCCCGCGTTGCCCACGACCGTCATCGTCACGCACAGCAGGTACACCACGAAGACCGTCGGGTACGGGATGGGGGAGGCGACGCCGAGGCCGGTGAAGAACAGGGCGGCGAAGGCCACGCCGGTGAAGCCGAGCCCGACCGACGCCGAGGTGACCGGAAACGAACGCAGTCCGCGATGCGCGCGCAATACGGCACTGGCGGTGGTGTACATCGTTCGCGCGGTCGTGTACGACACGTGAGGTTCCCCCGGGGTCGAGCGGTCGATCGGTCCGCCGCCCATGCTAGCCACGCGCACGCCCGACTCAGTTGGCCGCCGAGGGATTCGCGGGTGCTGACTCGACCGTCAGCGGAATGATCAGAGTCGGGGTCGAGCCGGTGTCCGGGGTGCGGTGGGTGTCCCGGCCGAACGCCAGCAGCCCGGCGACCGTCGCGCCGAGCACGAGGGTCACCACGGCGGCGGTGATCAGCTTCCAGCGTCGGACTCCGCGCGCGCTGCCGGAGCCTGCGCCCGCGGGGGTCGCCGGATCGGTGCGCAGGCGCGGCATGTGCACGTCGCCGGACGGGCGTTCGGCGGCCAGCAGCACCGCCCCCCGCGCCGAGACGTGCTCGGGCTCAGGGCTGTAGACGATCGGCAGATCGATCACTTCCGCGAGTTCCTCGCACACGATCGGACTGCGCGCGCAGCCGCCGACCAGCACCAGCGCTTCCGGTCGTGTGCCGGTCCGCTCGATCAGCCGCTCGACCGCGGTCGCCGACCGGCGCACCCCGTCGGCGAGCAGTTCGGCGAGATCGCTGTGGGTGAGCACGGCGCGCTCGCCGGATCCGGGATCGATGGCGGTGACCACCCGGGCGGTGCTGAGTTCTTCGCGGTGGCGGCGGGCGGCGGCACGGTCGGCACGCACCCCGGCGTGGGCGAGCCGGTTGCGCAGCAGGGCGTCGTAGTCGTCGCCGCCGGGGGTGCTGCTGTGATCGACGGCCAGGACGGCTTCGACACGGGTGTCGACCTGGGTGAGGGTCAGGCCCGAACTGCCCAGGTCGTAGATGACGACCGAACCCGATTCCGGCAGCCGCCCGGTGAAGCGCAGGTAGCGCACCTGGGCCAGCGGTTCGTCGACGATGGTGAGCCTGCGCCTGCCCGCCGCGCGCCGGATGGCTTCGGCGTGCTCGGCGCAACGACAGGTCACCGCGGTGCTGGCGATCAGCTCGTCGCGGTTGTGCGCCGACACACTCATCAGCCGGATGACCTCGAAGACCGCCTCGTCGACCTCGGCGCCGGGACGGCGATCGACCGCGCAGGAATCGATCGGCGGCAGGTGCGGCTGGTCGGAATGGGTGAGGATCGCCCGCGCGCCACCCGCGCCCGCGGAAACCCCCAAGACCAGCACCATGGCGTCAATGGTGGCCCTTTTCCGGCCGAGTGCCAAGACGAACGTCCGGGTGCCCGATCAGCCCGTCGATCAGCCGGCGTCCGGCGTCGAAGCGCCCGCCCAGCGCACCGGGGAACCGTCGGTGTCGAAGTCACCGGCGGCGTGCCGGAATTCGGCCAGCAGTTGCAGCAGCGTGCCCAGCCGGTCCGGCGCCAGCCCGGGGTGCGCGAAGACCTTGGCGTTGAGTTCCTCCGTCGCGACCGCCACGGATTTCCTTCCGGCGTCGGTGATTTCGATGAGGGTGGCCCGGCGGTCGCTGGGATGCGGGACGCGCGTGACCAATCCGGCCGCCTCCAGCCGGTCCACGGTGTTGGTGACGCTGGTGGGATGTACCTGCAACCGCGCGCTGGCCTTGGCCATCGGCAGCGCCCCCGTCCTGGTGAAGCTCAACAGCCGCAACAGCTCGTAGCGCGAGAAGGTCAGCCCGGTGGGCTTGAGCGCCTCGTCGACCCGGGCCATCACGATCTGCTGCGCGCGCACCAGCGAGGTCACCACAGCCATTCCGTCGGCGGCTTCGCCCCAGCCGTGGTCGACCCACTGACGGCGGGCCTCCTCGATCGGATCGAGCGGAAGCGGACGTGGCGCAGACATGCGTTCGATCATCGCACGTCGGCCGCCGCCGGCGGCGATTCCGCGGTACTCGGTATGCCCGATTCGCACGAATCGCCGTCGAGCATTGGAATCAGGGTGACCGTAACTCTCGCCCCGCCGCCCCGCCGCCGGGCAGTCTGTACAGGCCGTGCGGGCGTGGCTGAGAGGTTCAGGCAACGGTCTGCAAAGCCGTCTACGCGGGTTCGATTCCCGCCGCTCGCTCAACGCTGCCGGTGCGCCCTCGGCAGAGCCCGATCGAGGATTCCTCCCCGATCGGGCTCTGTCGGTGGTTCCGCACTCACATCGAGATGAAAGAGCCCGATCGACGGACGTCGATCGGGCTCTTTCATGGTCTGTGCCCTCGGCAGGATTCGAACCTGCGGCCTTCTGCTCCGGAGGCAGACGCTCTATCCCCTGAGCTACGAGGGCGGGATAGAAACCGATCCGGGCGGTGAGACCGCTCGATCGGGCGGGCCAAGCGTAGCGCATGGCCCGCCGCGACACCAAAACGATGCTCCGGCGGGCCAGTTGAGGGGCAGGCGCAGTTATCCGAGGGGAAGCGGCGTGCCGCCGCGTGCGGTGAGCATGTCGGTGAGCAGTCGGGATTCGGCGGCCTGACTGGCGGCCATGCCCGCCGAGAACGTACGCACGGCGGTGGTGGCGGCGTGCTCGCCCGCGTACTCGAGCATCGGGATGCCGCCCTGGTGATGGCGCAGCATCAGGCTCAGGAACAGGGTGTCGAGTGCGGGGGAGGAGGCGCGGCGCAGGGCGTCGAGGTCCTCGCGCGAGGCCATGCCCGGCATGGTGTCGACCGGGCCGGTGGGCTCGCTCGCGCCGTGCTGGTGGCCGCCGCCGCCGGTCATCCAGCCCATGTGGCCCTCGACGGTCTGCGCGGGCTCGTTCCACATCTGCAGCCAGCCCTGCATGCGGCCGATCTGGTTCGCCTGCGTGGTGAGGATGTCGTAGGCGAGGGTGCGCACCTCGGTATCGGTGGAGCGGGTGAGCGCGATGCCCGCCATCTCCACGGCTTGGTTGTGGTGGGCGGACATGTCCTGCAGGAAGCCGATGTCGACGGCGGACGGGTCCGGCTCGGCACGGCCGTCGAGCGGCAGCCGGATCACCACGCCGATCACCACGCCGAGCAGAATCGCGGCGACGGCCCCGAGGACGAGCGTCGCGGTGCCGGGTCGGCGCTGCCCGCTGCCTTCCCCGGCCCGGACGGGAGCCTCCCGCCCGGAGTCGGACGTTGCGGTGCCGGGCGTTGTGGGGTCGGTCGTCTCCGCGGCGGGATCGCTCATGTCGTCGCGGGCGTTCATTCGCCGGGCAGCGGCTGGGCGGGCAGCTGCCCGGCGGGCAGACCGGGCATGCCCGGCAGGCTCGGCACGCCGGGGATCATGCCGCCGGGAGCGCCCGCGGTCGGGTCGGTGGCGACGTCGGAGCCGTCGACAGCCTTGGCGTCGGGTCCCGGCGGGGTCGGGTCGAACGGGGTGGGGTTGTCGCGGTCGAACATCGGGTTGGAGCAGGAACCGCCGACCTCGGGATGGGTGTAGGGGTTCTGTCGCAGCGCGGTGATGAACTGGTTGACACGCGGATCGTCGGCGCTGTCCAGCTTCAGCTGATGGCCCCAGGACTGCAGCACGATCGGCGCATCCAGATCCGGGTACGGCGACATGAACGTGTAGGCCTTGCCGTCGACCTTGCTCTCCAGGGTGTCGATGGCGGCGTTGTCGACCTTGTCCGGGTCGTAGGCGATCCACACCGCGCCGTGCTCGAGGGAGTGCACGGCGTTCTCGTTGCGCATGGCCTGGCTGTAGACCGTGCCGCTGCAGTCGGCCCACTCGGAGTCGTGCGACCCGCCGAAGGGCGGCTTCTGGTCGTAGCCCACGCGCTCGGTGGGCTGCACATGCTTACCGGTCGTCTTGCTGTAGTCGACGGTGACCACGCCGTCGATCCCCAGCGACGGATCCTGCTGCTCGGTGCTGGGTGTGAACTTCGCCAGCTCGGCCTGCTCGCGGTACTTGGGCACCAGGCTGTAGGCCAGCGCACCGATCAATGCGATGATTACCGCCGCCGCACCGACCGCCATCCACGGGATCTGACGGTTCCCCGGAAGGCCGCCCTTACCACCGCCCGGAGTACGGGACGAAGAAGTCTTGCCCGCGGCTCGCACGGCCTTGGCCGACTTCGAGGCGCTCTTGCTACTCGGCATCGCTCGTGTGCTCTCTCGCTGTGATGAACCGTGTGGTTCGGCCGGAAGGTCGGCGGCGGTGCCCGCCCGAAGGTGTTCACCTGCCCAGACCATAGGATAGAGACTCGTGACTCCAGCTGACCTTGCAGATCTCCTTCACGCCACTGCGGCGAAGGTGCTCGTCGAACGTGGGCTCGACCCCACCGTGCTGCCCGACGAGGTCACTGTGGAGCGTCCGCGTAACCCCGAACACGGCGACTATGCCACGAATCTGGCGATGAAAGTGGCGAAGAAGGCGGGAACGAATCCGCGCGACCTGGCCGGCTGGCTGGCCGACGCGCTGACCGCCGCCGACGGCGTGACCTCCGCCGAAGTCGCCGGCCCCGGCTTCCTCAACATTCGCCTGGCGGCCGCGGCGCAAGGCACCGTGCTCGAGCGGGTGCTGGGCGCGGGCGCGGCCTACGGCACCTCCGAAGCGCTGTCCGGGCGCAAGATCAATCTGGAATTCGTCTCGGCGAACCCGACCGGTCCGGTGCATCTGGGCGGCACCCGCTGGGCCGCCGTCGGCGACGCGCTGGGCCGGGTGCTGCTCGCCCAGGGCGCCGAGGTCACCAGGGAGTACTACTTCAACGACCACGGCGCGCAGATCGACCGGTTCGCCGCCTCCTTGGTGGCCGCCGCCACCGGGCAGCCGACCCCCGAGAACGGCTACGCGGGCGCGTACATCGGCGAGATCGCCGACCAGATCGTGGCGGCGCATCCGGACGCGCCGAACCTGCCCGAGGCCGCCCGGCACGAGTTGTTCCGCGCCGAGGGCGTGGAGCTGATGTTCACCCACATCAAGCAGACGCTGCACGAGTTCGGCACCGACTTCGACGTCTATTTCAACGAATCCTCGCTGTTCGCCTCCGGCGCTGTCGAGGCCGCCGTCGAGCAGCTCAAGTCCTCCGGCGACCTGTACCAGAAGGACGGCGCGTGGTGGATCGCCAGCTCCGAGTACGGCGACGACCAAGACCGCGTGGTCATCAAGAGCGACGGCAACGCCGCCTACATCGCCGGTGACATCGCCTACTTCCAGAACAAGCGCAAGCGCGGTTTCGATCTGTGCATCTACATGCTCGGCGCCGACCACCACGGCTACATCGGCCGGTTGAAGGCCGCCGCCGCCGCGTTCGGCGACGACCCGGCCACCGTCGAGGTGCTCATCGGCCAGATGGTGAACCTGGTGCGCGACGGCCAGGCCGTGCGGATGAGCAAGCGCGCGGGCACCGTGGTCACCCTCGACGACCTGGTCGACGCCATCGGCGTGGACGCCGCGCGCTACGCGCTGGTGCGCTGGTCGGTGAACTCCAGCGTCGACATCGACCTGAACCTGTGGACCAGCCAGAAGAACGAGAACCCGGTCTACTACGTGCAGTACGCGCACGCCAGGACCGCCTCGATCGGTCGCAATGCCGCCGCCTTCGACTACGCGAGCGTGGCCCCGGATCTGTCCCAGCTCACCGCCGACGAGGAAGGCGAGCTGATCCGCACGATCGGCGAGTACCCGCGGGTGGTGTCGAGCGCGGCGAGCCTGCGCGAACCCCACCGGGTGGCCCGCTACCTGGAAGAACTGGCGGGTGCCTACCACCGGTTCCAGACCAACTCCAAGCTGCGCGTACTGCCTCTGGGCGACGAGCCGGTCTCGCCGCTCAACGCCGCCCGGCTGGTGCTGGTCAACGCCACCCGGCAGGTGCTGGCCAACGGCCTGGCCCTGCTCGGCGTGAGCGCGCCGGAGCAGATGTGATGGGCGTGCACCCCGCCGGTCCCCGGCACGCCGAACTCAGCGGTGGCGCGGCAAGCGAGTCGACCCGCCTTCCGCACGCCCCGACCCTGCCGATGCGGCCGTCCGATCCGCGCGCGCTGATCGACCTGCCCGCGAACGTCTGGCCGCGCAACGCCGCGCGCGACGACACCGACGAAGTGCGCCTGGCCGGTGTGCCGGTCCGCGAGCTGGCCCAGGAGTTCGGCACGCCGCTGTTCGTGATCGACGAGGACGATTTCCGGTCCCGCTGCCGCGACATGGCCCGCGCCTTCGGCCCCAGCGCCCGAGTGCACTACGCCTCCAAGGCCTTCCTGTGCGGTGCGATCGCGCGCTGGATCGACGAAGAGGGACTGTCGCTGGATGTGGCCTCCGGCGGCGAGCTGGCGGTGGCCGTGCACGCCGGTTTCCCCGCCGAGCGAATCACTCTGCACGGCAACAACAAGTCCGTCGCCGAGCTGGAAGCGGCGGTGGCCGCCGGGGTCGGGCATGTCGTCATCGATTCGATGATCGAGATCGAGCGCCTCGACGCGGTCGCGCGCCGCGCCGGTGTGGTGCAGGACGTGCTGGTGCGGATCACGGTCGGCGTGGAAGCCCATACCCACGAATACATCTCGACCGCGCACGAGGATCAGAAGTTCGGCTTCTCCATCGCGGGTGGCGACGCGATGGAGGCACTGGCCCGGGTCTTCGAGGCGGACAATCTGCGTCTGGTCGGCCTGCACTCGCACATCGGCTCGCAGATCTTCGAGATCGACGGCTTCGAGATCGCCGCCCGGCGCATTCTGGGCCTGCTGCGTGAGGCCGTCGACAAATTCGGCGCCGAGCGCACCGCCCAGATCTCGACCCTGGACCTCGGCGGCGGCCTCGGCATCGCCTACCTGCCCGACGACGATCCGCCGCCGCTGGCGGAGTTCGCGGCCAACCTGCGGCGGGTCGTCGCCGAGGAAGCCGCCCGCGCGGGGCTGCCCGAGCCCACCATCGCGGTGGAGCCGGGGCGCGCCATCGCGGGCCCGGGCACGGTCACGCTCTACGAGGTCGGCACCATCAAGGACGTCTCACTCGACGGCGGGGTGCGCAGGCGCTACATCAGCGTCGACGGCGGCATGAGCGACAACATCCGTCCGGCGCTCTACCAGGCCGAATACGACTGCCGGCTGGTCTCGCGGGCCTCGGACGCGCCCGCCGTGGTGGCGCGCGTGGTCGGAAAGCACTGCGAGAGCGGCGATATCGTCATCCGTGACACCTGGATGCCCGCCGACGTGGGGCCCGGCGATCTGATCGCGGTGGCAGCCACCGGCGCGTACTGCTATTCCATGTCCAGCCGGTACAACCAGCTGACGCGCCCGGCGGTCGTCGCCGTGCGCGACGGCAGGGCCCGGCTGGTGCTGCGCCGGGAGACGGTGGCGGATCTGCTGAGTCTGGAGGTTGAGTGATGACCGAAGCGGCCAACAACGGCGCCTGGGGGACCGATCGCCCGATCGGAGTCGCGGTGCTCGGTATGGGCAACGTCGGCACCGAGGTCGTGCGCATCCTGCGCGAGCACGCCGATGACCTGCGCGCCCGTGTCGGCGCCCCGGTGATCCTGCGCGGGGTCGCGGTGCGCGATCTCGGCAAGGACCGCGGCATCCCCGCCGAACTACTGACCACCGACGCCGAGGCGCTGGTCGCGCGTGACGACGTCGACCTGGTGGTCGAGGTCGTCGGCGGGATCAACCCGGCGCGCGCGCTGATCCTGTCGGCGCTGAACTCCGGCAAGTCGGTGGTGACCGCCAACAAGGCGCTGCTGGCCGACTACACCGGCGAACTCGCCGCCGCCGCCGAACGCAACCGCGCCGACCTGTACTTCGAGGCCGCGGTGGCGGGCGCGATCCCGGTGGTGCGCCCGCTCATCCAGTCGCTGTCCGGCGACCGGGTCAACCGGGTGGTCGGCATCGTCAACGGCACCACCAACTTCATCCTCTCGGCGATGGACGAGACCGGCGCGGACTACTCCGCCACCCTCGCCGAGGCCACCCGCTTGGGATACGCCGAAGCCGATCCGACCGCCGATGTCGAGGGATACGACGCCGCCGCCAAGGCCGCCATCCTGGCCTCGCTGGCCTTCCACACCCGCGTCACCGCCGCCGACGTCTACCGCGAGGGCATCTCCAGGATCAGCGCGGAGGATCTCGAGACCGCGTCCGCGCTGAACTGCACGGTCAAGCTGCTGGCAATCTGCGAGCGAGTCCCCGCCGGACCGGGCGAGCCCACCCCCGCCGAAGGCGGCAAGGAGCGTGTATCGGTGCGGGTCTACCCGGCGCTGATCCCGCGCAAGCATCCGCTGGCCGCGGTGACCGGCGCCTTCAATGCCGTGGTCGTGGAGGCCGAGAACGCGGGCAGGCTGATGTTCTACGGTCAGGGCGCCGGTGGCGCGCCGACGGCCTCGGCGGTCCTCGGCGACCTGGTGATGGCCGCCCGCAACAAGTTCTTCGGTGGCCGCGCCCCGGGCGAATCGGTTTATGCTGAGCTACCGATCGCGCCGATCGGCGACACACCCACCCGCTATCACGTGAACCTGCAGGTCGAGGACCGTCCCGGTGTGCTGGCCAAGGTGGCGGGGGAATTCGCCAAACACGAGGTCAGCATCTCGACGGTCCGCCAGGAAGGACACGGCGAGGGCGCTCGGCTGGTCGTCGTGACCCACCACGCCGTGGAATCGGCGCTCGCGGACACCGTCGCCGCTCTCGCGGAGATGGAGTCCGTCACATCCGTGACAAGTGTCCTGAGACTGGAAGGCACCGAAGAATGAGTACCGCAGGCGTCGCCCCGCAGGCAGGCGTGCATTCCCGCTGGCCGGGTCTGATCGCCGCCTACCGTGACCGGCTCGAGGGGGCGGCCGACTGGGAGCCGGTCACCCTGTTCGAGGGCGGCACCCCGTTGGTGCCCGCGCCGTACCTGTCCGAGCTGACCGGGTGCGAGGTCTACCTCAAGGTCGAGGGCGCCAATCCGACCGGGTCGTTCAAGGACCGCGGCATGACCATGGCCATGACCGACGCCAAGTACCGCGGTCAGAAGGCGGTGCTGTGCGCGTCCACCGGCAACACCTCGGCCTCGGCCGCGGCCTACGCCACCCGGGCGGGCATGACCTGCGCGGTGCTGATCCCGCAGGGCAAGATCGCGATGGGCAAACTGGCCCAGGCCGTCATGCTCGGCGCGCAGATCATCCAGGTCGAGGGCAACTTCGACGACTGTCTGGAGCTGGCCCGCAAGGTCACCTCGGAGTTCCCCTCCATCGGTCTGGTGAACTCGGTGAACCCGGCGCGCATCGAGGGACAGAAAACCGCGTCCTTCGAGATCTGCGATGTGCTCGGCAAGGCGCCCGACGTGCACGCGCTGCCGGTCGGCAACGCGGGCAACATCACCGCGTACTGGCGCGGCTACCGCGAGTACTACGCCGACGGCGTCACCGGTTCGCTGCCGCGCATGCTCGGTGTGCAGGCCGCCGGGGCCGCGCCGCTGGTCTACGGCGCACCGGTCAAGGATCCCGAGACGATCGCCACGGCCATCCGCATCGGCGCGCCCGCCTCGTGGAACGGCGCGGTCGCCGCCAAGGAGGAGTCCGGCGGCGCGTTCCGCGCGGCCACCGACGAGGAAATCCTCGAGGCCTACCGCCTGGTCGCGGCCAAGGAGGGCGTGTTCGTCGAGCCCGCCTCGGCGGCTTCGGTCGCCGGCCTGCTCGCCGCGCGCAAGGAGGGCTGGCTCGAGCCCGGCCTGACCGTGGTCTGTACGGTCACCGGCAACGGTCTCAAGGACCCCGACACCGCGCTGCTGGGCATGCCGCAGGTCGAGGCGATCGCGGTGGATCCGGTGGCTGTGGCCGCCCGTCTCGAGCTGGCCTGAGTTGAAATCGCGCGAACCCCAGACGATGACACGGACGCTGCCCGCCGGTCTCACCGTGACCGCGCGGGTGCCCGCCTCGAGCGCCAACCTCGGTCCCGGATTCGATTCGCTGGGAATGGCTTTGGGCATCTACGACGAAATCGAGGTTCGCACCACCGATTCCGGGCTGAACATCCGGGTCGAGGGCGAGGGCGCCGACGACGTGCCGTGGGGGCCGACGCATCTGGTGGTGCGTGCCATCGAGCGCGGACTCGAGCACGCGGGTGTCTGGGCCGACGGTCTCGACGTGGTGTGCCGCAACGTGATTCCGCATTCGCGCGGTCTGGGGTCGTCGGCCTCGGCAGTGGTCGGGGGACTGGCCGCGGGCTCCGGGCTCGCCGCCCGCCTCGATCCCGATCTGGCCGCGGGCGCCGACCAACTGGTGCAGCTGGCCTCGGAATTCGAGGGGCACCCGGACAACGCGGCGGCCAGCGTCCTCGGCGGCATCGTCGTCTCCTGGACCGAGACCTCGGCCGAGGTGGGGGTGGAGGTGCCCGACCACGGCCGGGTGTACCGGGCCGTGCGGCTGGACCCGCATCCGGCGCTGCGTCCGGTGGTGCTCATTCCCGAGGTGCGTTCCTCCACCGCGCACACCCGCGGCCTGCTGCCGGACACGGTGCCGCACGGCGACGCCGCGTTCAATGTCAGCCGGGCCGCGCTGGCCGTGGTGGCCCTGACCTCCCGGCCGGAACTGCTGATGCCCGCCACCGTGGACCGGCTGCACCAGTCCCAGCGTGCCCCCGCGCTGCCGGTGACGACCCGGTGGATCGAGCGGCTGCGCGCGGCGGGGATCCCGGCCACCGTCTCGGGTGCGGGACCCACCGTCCTGGCCCTCGCGACCAGCGACTTTCCGGCCGAACTCAGGGATCTCGCGGTGGCCGAGGGGCTGCGGGTGATCGAGCCGGGACTGGCCGACGGGGTCCGGGTGAGCTGACGGCGAGTCCGTCTTGCCGAGTTTCACCGAATCCAGCTATCCTGGGCAGGTCCGTACATCGTGCGCATCAGACGCCGGTGCTTCATCAGGGCAATCGCTCCAGCAGGCTCCAGGCTCGAGCCTCCAGGCCATGGGGGTACTGCGTAGCTGTGCAACTGGAATGATCTCTCCCACCTTTCACCACCGGTGGCGAAGCCTCCGGTCCGGCGGAGCAGGCGATACGGCAACACCGAGTCCGGCACAGTGCCCGGACTGCGGACGAACCCCTCGACTCAGCACACGGCATTCGAGGGAAGGAAAGGATTTCCGTGACAGATACGGACCTGCTCGCGACACCCGGGGTGGATTCCAACCCAAGTTCCTCGGGCGGCCGCGAAAGTGAATCCGGACAGATTTCGAAGATGAGCGAACATACCGACGTCGCACGATCGGGGCTGACTGGGATGTTGTTGCCGCAGTTGCGCGCCCTCGCCGGAGAGCTCGGGATCCGAGGCACCTCCGGGATGCGCAAGGGCGATCTGATCGCCGCCATCAAAGAGAATCAGGCAGGCAAGGCCGCCAAGTCCGACAAGCCGGCTCGCTCCGAGGCGAAGGCCGAGCAGACCACTCTCGACGTACAGGCTCCGGCGAAGGGCAAGTCCACCGACAAGCCCGCCGCCGAAACGAAGGGCGCCGAGGACAAGGCCGCCGACCGCAAGGCTGCCGAGGTGAAGACCGCCGAGGTGAAGGCCGCCGAGGTGAAGGCCGCCGCCGAGGCCGAGGACGCCGCGCCGAGCGCGCAGGCCGCCGCCTCGACGCAGGCGCCCGCCGCGCAGTCCGACTCTGCCGCGGGAGAAGCCCAGACCTCCACCGAGGGTGGCGAGGACTCCGGTCGAGAGCCGGGGCAGCGTGGTCGTGGCCGTCAGCGGCGTGGTCGTGAACAGGGCCGATCCGGCGCGGACACTGCCGAGGCGCAGGAGTCGAAGTCCGACGGCGATTCCGGCGAGCGCAGGCGCGATCGCCAGCAAGGTGACCGTCAGCAGAGTGACCGTCAGCAGGGTGATCGCCAGCAGGGTGATCGCCAGCAAGGTGACCGCCAGCAAGGTGACCGCGGTCAGCAGGGCGGCGGTCGCAGCGACGCGCGTGGCGGAGAGGACGACGAAAGTGGTCGTGGACGGCGTGGACGCCGGTTCCGCGAGCGTCGTCGTGGGCGCGAACGCGAAGGCGGCGGCGGTGAGAGCCGTGAGCTCGAGATCCGCGAGGACGATGTGCTGCAGCCGGTCGCGGGCATCCTCGACGTGCTGGACAACTACGCCTTCGTGCGCACCTCGGGCTACCTGGCCGGGCCCAACGACGTCTACGTGTCGATGAACCTGGTCCGCAAGAACGGTCTGCGCCGCGGTGACGCGATCACCGGTGCGGTGCGCGCCCCCCGCGACGGCGAGCAGGGCAGCCAGCGTCAGAAGTTCGATCCGCTGGTGCGGCTGGACACCGTCAACGGCGGCGACGTCGAGGCGGCCAAGCGCCGTCCGGAGTTCGGCAAGCTGACCCCGCTGTACCCGAATCAGCGACTGCGGCTGGAAACCCAGCCCAACAAGCTGACCACCCGCGTGATCGACCTGATCATGCCGATCGGCAAGGGGCAGCGCGCGCTGATCGTGTCTCCGCCGAAGGCCGGTAAGACCACGATCCTGCAGGACATCGCCAACGCGATCGCGACCAACAACCCCGAGTGCTACCTGATGGTGGTGCTGGTCGACGAACGTCCCGAAGAGGTCACCGATATGCAGCGTTCGGTGAAGGGTGAGGTCATCGCCTCCACCTTCGACCGTCCGCCGAGCGATCACACCTCGGTCGCCGAGCTGGCCATCGAGCGGGCCAAGCGCCTGGTCGAAATGGGCAAAGACGTTGTGGTGCTGCTGGACTCGATCACCCGACTGGGGCGCGCGTACAACAACTCCTCGCCCGCCTCCGGCCGCATCCTCTCCGGTGGTGTCGACTCGACCGCGCTGTACCCGCCCAAGCGGTTCCTCGGCGCGGCGCGCAATATCGAGAACGGCGGCTCGCTGACGATCATCGCCACCGCGATGGTGGAGACCGGTTCGACCGGTGACACGGTGATCTTCGAGGAGTTCAAGGGCACCGGCAACGCCGAGCTCAAGCTCGACCGCAAGATCGCCGAACGGCGCGTGTTCCCCGCGGTGGACGTCAACCCGTCCGGCACCCGCAAGGACGAGCTGCTGCTCAACCCCGACGAAGCCGCGGTGCTGCACAAGCTGCGCCGTGTGCTCTCCGGCTTGGACTCGCATCAGGCGATCGACCTGCTGATCGACCGCCTCAAGAAGTCGAAGAACAACCTCGAGTTCCTGATGCAGGTCAGCAAGACCGCGCCGGGCGCGCTGGACGAGTAGTCCTGCCGGACCGGCAACAACCGAGAGGGCCCCGAGAATTCGGGGCCCTCTCGTTTTTCGGTTACGCCGAACCGCGGTGTTCGCGACCCTAGAGTGTGAAACGTATTCATTTCAGAACTACGGGAGAACGACCATGCGTACTACCGTCCGGCTCGCCGTCGCCACACTCGCCGGCGCCACCCTGATCTCCGCCACGGCGGGCACCACCGGAATCGCGGCCGCTGAACCGCCTGCCCTGACGTCGGTCGGCACCCTCGAGCCCGCACCGTCGACCGGCTCGGCCACGATCGACGGGGGTTCGACCGGCTTGTACAGCGGCTCGACAGGACTCGCGACCGGAAACATCGTGTACGCGCTCCTCGGAGTCGGCTCGATACCCCTGCTCATGCTGTTCGGTGCGATATGCGACATGTCGACCCTCTCCGCAGCCGACAATCCGTGCGTTTCTCAACGGACGCCGGTGAACGGGCGGTAGTCGCCCGAACTCGGGAACAAGGTGCTTGCGAGGGGTGTTTTGGGAGGGTGACGACGGTTCTGGCATACTGGACCGCCGTGCGTCCGCCGCATTTCGCGGACAATCCCGCCTAGTCGGTCCCGGTTCACGTCCCGATCGAACACGATCATGGGCGACCCGGCGGCCAATATCGAGAGGACACCCATGAAGGCCGGAATCCACCCGACCTACGTCGACACCACTGTCGTCTGCGGTTGTGGCAACACCTTCCAGACTCGCAGCACCAAGCAGTCCGGACAGATCACCGTCGAGGTCTGCTCGCAGTGCCATCCGTTCTACACCGGCAAGCAGAAGATCCTGGACACCGGCGGTCGCGTGGCCCGCTTCGAGGCCCGCTACGGCAAGCGCGCCGGCAAGAAGGCCGACGACGCCAAGTAGCTTCCTCGCCGACGCCCGGTCCTGCCTCGCAGGCCCGGGCGTCGGTGTTTTTCTCCCACCCCCATCAGGGCCCCTGTCCGCACGGCCCGAATCCGAGGAAGAGGAAGCAGCATGACGCAGCCGTCCGCGATCGACGACATCCTGGCCGAGCACGCGGGTCTGGAGACCCAGCTGGCCGATCCGGCGCTGCACAACGACCCGTCGGCTGCCCGCCGGGTCGGTAAGCGATTCGCCGAACTCGCGCCGGTGATGGCCACCTACCGCAAGCTCGAGTCCGCCAAGGACGATCTGAGCGCGGCCAGGGAACTCGCCGTTGACGACCCCTCCTTCGCGGCCGAGGTGCCCGAGCTGGAACGTCAGGTCGAGGAATTCGAGCAGGCGCTGGCCGATCTGCTGGCCCCGCGCGACCCGCACGACGGCGACGACGTGGTGCTCGAGGTGAAGTCCGGCGAGGGCGGTGAGGAATCCGCGCTGTTCGCCGCGGATCTGGCCCGGATGTACATCCGCTATGCCGAGCAGCGCGGCTGGCGGGTCGAGGTGCTCGACGCCACCATCTCCGACCTGGGCGGATACAAGGAAGCGACGCTGTCGATCAAGAGCCGCGATGCCGCGCGCGACGGCGTGTGGTCGCGATTCAAGTTCGAGGGCGGCGTGCACCGGGTGCAGCGCGTGCCGGTCACCGAGTCGCAGGGACGCATCCATACCTCGGCCGCGGGCGTGCTGATCTACCCCGAGCCCGACGAGGTGGCGCAGGTGCAGATCGACGACACGGACCTGCGCATCGATGTCTACCGGTCCTCCGGCAAGGGCGGTCAGGGCGTCAACACCACCGATTCGGCGGTGCGCATCACCCATCTGCCCACCGGCATCGTGGTGACCTGCCAGAACGAGCGTTCCCAGCTGCAGAACAAGGCCCGTGCGATGCAGGTCCTCGCGGCGCGGTTGCAGGCGCTGGCCGAGGAGCAGGCCGAGCAGGAGGCCGCGGCCGGACGCGCCGTGCAGGTACGCACCGTGGACCGCTCCGAGCGCATCCGCACCTACAACTTCCCGGAGAACCGGATCACCGATCACCGCATCGGCTACAAGTCGCACAACCTCGACGCGGTGCTCGACGGTGACCTCGATGCCCTCCTCGACGCGCTCGGCAAGGCCGACCGCGAAGCGCGCATGGCCGCCGAGTGACCTCGTTTCCGTCGTCCCGCGCCGGTGCGTGCCCGACTTCGGGCACAGTGGGAGCGTGAGCAGAACAGCGTTGCGCCCGGTCATCGAATCCGCGTCGGAGAAACTGCGCTCGGCGGGGGTGGCCAGCCCCCGCGCGGACGCCGAACTGCTGGCCGCGCATCTGCTGGGCGTCGAGCGTCCGCGCCTGGCGTTGGTGCCGATGGTCGAGGCGAGCGTGCTCGAGCGCTTCCACGAACTCGTCGACCGCCGGGTGCGCCGCGAGCCGTTGCAGCATCTGACCGGCGTCGCGGTGATGGGGGAGATCGAGCTCGCCGTCGGGCCGGGGGTGTTCGTGCCGCGCCCGGAGACCGAGCTGCTGTTCGCGTGGGCGCTGGCCCACCTGGAGTCGCTACCGCACGATCATCAGCCGATCGTGGTCGACCTGTGCACCGGCTCGGGCGCGCTGGCCCTGGCCGTCGCGCACGCCAGGCCGGACGCCGAGGTACACGCCGTCGAGATCGATCCCGAGGCCCTGACCTGGGCCCGGCGCAATGCCGACGCCCGGATCGCCGACGGCGACACCCCGATCGTCCTGCACGCCGACGATGTCACCGATCCGGACCTGCTCACCGAGCTGAACGGCCGCGTCGACCTGGTGCTCGCGAATCCGCCCTACATCCCCGACGGCGCCGAACTCGAGCCCGAGGTCGCCGATCACGACCCGCATCGCGCGCTCTTCGGCGGCTCGGACGGCCTCGACGTGGTCCGCGCGATGCTGCCGACGCTGATCCGCCTGCTGCGGCCGGGCGGCGCCACCGGCATCGAGCACGACGACACCAACGGCTCGGCCCTGGCCGCGCTGCTGAGCGACAGCGGTGCGTTCACCGACGTCGTCGAGCACCCCGACCTCGCGGGCAGGCCGCGTTTCGTCGTGGCGCGCAGGACGACGCCGGGCGATCCGGCCTGACCGGCGGGCCGGTGTCCGTCCCGTCATGACGGCACACCGCATGAGCCTGTCGTCAGCGGCAAGAGCACAGCGCCTGTCGGCGGCGATCGGGAAGTGCGGCACCTGCCGCCGGACTTTCGGCATTCGTGAGGGGCGGCCTGATACGGGTCTTCACCACGCCGCGTGACAGGATGGGGGCCGTGAGTACCGTCTACGACTGCGCGGATCCCGATTCGCGCGCTGCCGGACTGACCGCGGCCACCAGCGCCCTGAAGTCCGGGCGACTCGTGGTGATGCCCACCGACACCCTGTACGGCCTGGCCGCGGACGCTTTCGACTCGACCGCTGTCGCCGAACTGCTCGCCGCCAAGCGGCGCGGTCGCGACATGCCGGTACCGGTGCTGGTCGGGTCGTGGAACACGATCGACGGGCTGGTGTTCTCGGTGCGCCCGCAGGCCAGGGAACTGATCCGGGCGTTCTGGCCCGGCGGCCTGAGTCTCGTTGTGCAACAGGCACCTTCGCTGGCCTGGGATCTCGGTGACACCCGCGGCACGGTGATGCTGCGGATGCCGTTGCATCCCGTCGCGCTGGATCTGCTGCGCGAGGTCGGCCCGCTCGCGGTCTCCAGCGCCAATGTCTCCGGTCAGCCGCCCGCCACCACCGTGGCCGAGGCGCGTGAACAGCTCGGCAGTCTGGTGTCTGTCTACCTCGACGGCGGACCAGCCGCGCACGCGGTGGCCTCCACCATCGTCGACCTGACCGCCGACCAGCCGAGAGTGCTGCGCGAGGGCGCGGTCGCGATCACCGAGATCGCCGAAGTGCTCGGCATGTCACCGGACGAACTGACCAGCCCAGCGGCCCGGTGAGGCGCGTGAGCACACCCGTGATCGGACGGTGTCCGGCGTGATCCTGGCGTTCTCCGGCGCCGGCTCGGTGGTTCCGCTCCGCGAGCTCGTCCTGGTCCTGCTCGTCTCCGCGACCGTGACCTTCCTGGCCACCGGTGGCGTGCGGGTGCTGGCGATCGGCTTCGGCGCCATCGCCGTTCCGCGCGCCCGCGATGTGCACCTGGAGCCGATCCCGCGGATGGGCGGCGTCGGCATGTACACCGGCGTCGTCGCGGCTGTGCTGTTCGCACACCAGTTGCCCGCGCTGCGACGAGGTTTCGACTACGCCCCGGACGTCCCGGCGGTGCTGGTCGCGGCCACACTGATCGTGGTGGTCGGCATCGTCGACGATCGCTGGGGTCTGGACGCGCTCACCAAGTTCGCCGGTCAGGTCACCGCCGCGGGGGTGATGGCCATGATGGGGCTGAGCTGGTTCGTCATCTACAACCCCTTCGACGACTCCACCGTGGTGCTCGACGCGTTGCAGGGCGGCCTGGTCACCGTCGCGATCACGGTGACGCTCATCAACGCGATGAATTTCGTCGACGGTCTCGACGGTCTGGCGGGCGGCCTCGGATTCATCGCGGCCATCGCGGTTTTCGTGTTCTCGGTGGGCCTGCTCTACGAGCAGGGCGGTTCGGTCGACACCTATCCCCCCGCGTTGCTCGCGGCCGCGCTGGCGGGCGCGTGCCTGGGATTCCTGCCGCACAATTTCCAGCCGGCCCGGATATTCATGGGCGATTCCGGCTCGATGCTCATCGGCCTGATGCTCGCGGCGATCTCCACCGGCGCGTCCGGACGAATTCCGCTACAGGGATACGGCCCGCGCGACATCGTCGGCCTGCTCTCGCCGGTGCTGCTGGTCGGCGCGGTGATGTTCATTCCGGTGCTGGATCTGCTGCTGGCGATCGTGCGGCGGGTGCGTGCGGGCGTCAGTTTCTCGACTCCGGACAAAATGCATCTGC
Source organism: Nocardia higoensis (assembly GCF_015477835.1). Lineage (NCBI taxonomy): Bacteria > Bacillati > Actinomycetota > Actinomycetes > Mycobacteriales > Nocardiaceae > Nocardia > Nocardia higoensis. The sequence goes on from NZ_JADLQN010000002.1 coordinate 860,132, forward strand.
ACCACCGGTTGCTGCAGATCGGTCATTCCCATCGCCGGGTGGTGCTGCTGATCTACTTGTGGGTCGGCGTCCTCGCATTCGGCGCTGTCGGCACGTCGCTGATGGATCGCAGAGTGGTCGTGTTGCTGATGGCGGGCGGATTGGTATTCGCGCTCGTGGTGACCGCGATACCGGGATTGCGGCGCCGGGACGAGGCCGGCCGGGCATCGCCACCCGGGTAGCGGCCACCCGTGCCGGGTAAAGACCGCGGCGGCTCGGTGGGCTCTCGCCGGCAGTGGGTACAGTCGGTCACGTGAGTTTCACGCCTACCCCCGTGCCCGGTCCCGACGCACCGCTGAAGGCCGCGCTCCGCTACGGCCTGATCGGTCTGGCGGTGCTGGTCGTGCTCGCCGCGGCCATCGGGACCGCCGCGGCCGGGCTGCCCGGGCTGTGGGGCGCGCTGCTCGGCTCGGCCATCGGCGGAGTGTTCATCCTGACCACGGCGGCGGTCGTGCTCTTCGGCGCGAAGCTGCCGCCGAGCACCGCCGGCCTGGTCATGCTGGTCAGCTGGGTCGGCAAGGTGCTGCTGGTGCTGATCGCGGTGGCGGTTCTGACCCGCTTCGACTTCTACGACCGTGTGGTGCTGTTCCTGACCGTCATCGGCGCGCTGGTGATCGTGCTCGGCGCGGAGACCGCGGGCGTTGTGCGTCAGAGGGTTCCGTACGTCACCACTTCCGCGGGCGACGGCGACGCCGCCGATGGACAGGGCTGACTTCACCCCCCTACACAGTGTCGTAGATAGCTTGGTAAAGTGTTGGTAAGCAAGCAACCAAGCTGGGGGTAGTCACCTGGGCCTCCCATGGTGCCGCTATGCTTACTGCCGTACCGCGCCCGCAGAGGGTGTGGTTCTGCATGTCGACGATGTCGCCGACACACGTACAGACGCCTAAGCGGATTTGCCGCCCAGCTGCTGACGAACTTCGAGCCGACCTCAGTCGACCAAATTGATCGTCAATGTCCGATCGAACCGCGGGAATGAAACCCACCTCGCGGCCCGAACACGGGAGAGAACGCTGAGCGTCACCACTTTGGCGGCGGGTGAGTTCCACGCGCCGTCGCTAACCGACTTCTTCCCTCCAGCTGTGCTGTTCGAGGGAACGCCGTTCGAACTCGATCGTCTGATGCTGGTCCGCCTGCTGATGACGGCTGTTCTGGTGGCCGTCATGTACCTGGCGTTCCGTAGCCCGAAGATCATTCCACGCGGCCTGCAGAATGTCGCCGAAATCGGCCTGGTCTTCGTCAAGGAGCAGATCGCCGAAGAGGTGCTGGGCAAGGAAACCGGCCGCAAGTTCTTCCCGCTGATCGCGACGATCTTCTTCACGGTCCTCTTTCTGAACGTCTCCGGCGTGATCCCGTTCCTGAACATCTCCTCGAACGCCCGGATCGGCATGCCGCTCGTGCTGGCCGCGATCGCCTACATCGCGTTCAACTACGTGGGTATCAAGAAGTACGGCTTCTTCACCTACATGCGTTCGAGCATCGTGGTGCCCAACGTGCCGCCCGCGCTGCACGTGCTGCTGATCCCGATCGAGTTCGTCTCGACGTTCATCCTGCGCCCGTTCACGCTGACCGTCCGACTCATGGCGAACATGCTGGCCGGCCACATCATGCTGGTGCTGTTCTTCAGCGCCACCTGGTACTTCCTGTTCGACGCCACCGCCTGGATGAAGGTGTTCTCCCCGTTCTCGCTGATCGCGGGTCTCGGGTTCACCCTGTTCGAGCTGCTGGTCGTGTTCCTGCAGGCCTACGTGTTCGCCCTGCTGACCGCTGTCTACATCGGTCTGGCCGAGCACGCCGACTCCCACTGACCCGACCGCACAACAACAACGTCAGACCTGCTGCACCTCGCCGCCCGGCGGGTGAGCAAAAGAAAGGGAAAGAAGACTCATGAGCCTCTCGTACCTGGCCCAGGAAGCTGCCAACGAGTCGACGCTGAAGGGCCTCGGAGCCGTCGGTTACGGCCTGGCCGCCATCGGCCCGGGCATCGGCGTCGGCATCGTCGTCGGTAAGGCGATCGAGGGTATCGCCCGCCAGCCCGAGCTGCAGGGCACCATCCGCACCAACATGTTCCTCGGCATCGCGTTCACCGAGGCGCTCGCCCTGATCGGCCTCGTCGCCGGCTTCATCTTCTGATTCCGATGTACGAGTACGCAGTACTGGCAGCGGAGGGTGAGGATGTGAATCCCCTCCTCCCCGCAACGTACGACATCGTCTGGTCGATCGTCTGCGTGGCGATCATCGCCGCGATCTTCTACAAGTTCGTGATCCCGAGCCTGAACAAGGTTCTGGCCGAGCGCACCGAGAAGATCGAGGGTGGCATCGCCAAGGCCGAGGCCGCGCAGGCCGAAGCCCAGCAGACGCTGCAGCAGTACCAGCAGCAGCTGGCCGACGCCAGGCTGGAGGCCGCGCGCATCCGTGAGGAAGCGCGTACGCAGGGCCAGCAGATCCTCGCGCAGATGCGCACCGAGGCGCAGGCCGAAAGCGACCGCATCGTGGCCGCGGGGCAGTCGCAGCTGGAAGCACAGCGCCAGCAGATCCTCACCGAGCTGCGTTCCGAAGTCGGCCGCACGGCCGTCGACCTGGCCGAGAAGATCATCGGTCAGTCGGTTTCGGACGAGGCCAAGCAGGCCGCATCGATCGAGCGCTTCCTGAGCGAACTCGATTCTTCCGATGCCGGCATCGGGGTCGGAAGGTAACGACGCGAAAGTGAGAAGCATGTACGCAGCGAGCCGCGAGGCAAGCTCCCGGTCCAGGGAAGCGCTTCGGGCCGCTCTGACCGGAAGCGACAGTGTTGCCGCCACGACGGGTTCGGAACTGTTCGCCGTCGTGGCCGTGCTGGACGACCAGCGTTCGCTGCGTGTTGCGCTCGCGGACGTGTCGGTGCCCGGTTCGGCACGCGCCGAACTGAGCGAGCGGGTCTTCGGCGGCAAGGTCAGCGTCGCCACCTTGGCGGTGCTGACCACTGCCGTGGCGCAGGACTGGTCGCGCACCTCCGACCTGGTCGACACGCTGGTCGTGCTCGGGCAGGAAGCGCTGCTCGAGTCGGCCGCCAACGCGGGCAGGCTGGACGCGGTCGAGGACGAGTTGTTCCGGCTCGGCCGGATCATCTCCGACAACCCCGACCTCGAGCAGGCCCTCTCCGATCGCGCGAAGCCCGTGACGGCCAAGCGTGAACTGCTGACCCGCCTGCTGACGGGTAAGGCCGAGGCGGTCACCGTGGCCCTGGCCGAACAGGTGGTCACCCGGGCGGGCACCGGCATCGGAGCGGCCTTCGACGAGCTGTCCGACCTGGCGGCCTCGCGCCGCGATCAGATCGTCGCACACGCGCGTGCCGCGATCGCCTTGACGCCGCAGCAGCGGGAGCGGTTGTCCGCCTCCCTGCAGCGCATCTACGGCAAGCCCGTCACGGTGCATGTCCAGGTCGACACGAGCCTGCTCAGCGGGCTGGTCGTCCGGATCGGCGACGACGTGATCGACGGCAGCGCCGTAGGCCGACTGGAGCGGCTGCGCCGGGAACTGGCCTAGCGGCCGGTCACCACACCGACATTCGAGACCCTTACAGCGAGAGCAGGACAGAACATGGCGGAGCTGACGATCTCCTCCGACGAGATCCGTAGCGCGATCGAGAGCTACACCCAGAGCTACACCCCCGAGACCTCCATCGAAGAAGTGGGTGTCGTCACCGACACCAGTGACGGCATCGCGCACGTCAGCGGCCTGCCCTCGGCGATGGCCAACGAGCTGCTCGAGTTCCCCGGCGGCGTGCTCGGTGTGGCGCTCAACCTCGAGGACCGCGAGATCGGCGCGGTCATCCTCGGTGAGTACGCCCAGATCGAAGAGGGCCAGCAGGTGCGCCGCACCGGCGACGTGCTCTCGGTCCCGGTCGGCGACAAGTTCCTCGGTCGCGTGGTGAACCCGCTCGGCCAGCCCATCGACGGCCTCGGCGAGATCGAAGCCGAAGAGCGCCGCGTCCTCGAGCTGCAGGCCGCGACCGTGCTGGAGCGTCAGCCGGTCGAGGAGCCGATGGCCACCGGCATCACCGCCATCGACGCGCTGACCGCCATCGGCCGCGGCCAGCGTCAGCTGGTCATCGGCGACCGCAAGACCGGCAAGACCGCGGTCTGCATCGACGCGATCCTGAACCAGAAGGCCAACTGGGAGTCCGGCGACCCCACCAAGCAGATGCGCTGCATCTACGTCGCCATCGGCCAGAAGGGTTCCACCATCGCGGGCGTGAAGACCGCGCTGGAAGAGCACGGCGCGATGGAGTACACCACCATCGTCGCGGCTCCCGCGTCCGACTCCGCCGGCTTCAAGTGGCTGGCCCCCTACACCGGTTCGGCCATCGGCCAGCACTGGATGTACCAGGGCAAGCACGTTCTGATCGTGTTCGACGACCTGACCAAGCAGGCCGAGGCCTACCGCGCCATCTCGCTGCTGCTGCGCCGTCCGCCGGGCCGCGAGGCGTACCCGGGTGACGTCTTCTACCTGCACTCGCGTCTGCTCGAGCGTTGCGCCAAGCTCTCCGACGCCATGGGCGGCGGCTCGATGACCGGTCTGCCGATCATCGAGACCAAGGCCAACGACGTCTCGGCGTTCATCCCGACCAACGTCATCTCCATCACCGACGGCCAGGTCTTCCTGGAATCCGATCTGTTCAACAAGGGCGTCCGCCCGGCGATCAACGTCGGTACCTCGGTCTCCCGCGTCGGTGGCGCCGCCCAGACCAAGGGCATGAAGAAGGTCGCCGGCTCGCTGCGTCTGGAGATGGCGCAGTACCGCGAGCTGGAGGCGTTCTCCGCCTTCGCCTCCGACCTCGACGCCGCGTCGCTGGCGCAGCTCGAGCGCGGTGCCCGCTGGGTCGAGCTGCTCAAGCAGGATCAGTACTCTCCGGTCGCGGTCGAAGACCAGATCGTCTCGATCTTCCTGGTCGACGCCGGCTACTACGACTCCGTGCCGGTCGCCGACATCCGCCGCTTCAACGCGGAGCTGCTCGAGGACCTGCACCGCACCGCTGCCGACGCGTTCACCTCGATCGCCGGCGGCAAGGTGCTCGACGCCGAGAACGGCGACGCCATCAAGGCGGCCACCGACAAGTTCAAGCAGGGCTTCCTGGCCTCCGACGGCAGCCGTGTCGTGAACGAGCCCGCCGCGGGCGAGCTCGGCCACGAAGAGGTCGAGTCGCTGTCGGTCACCCGTAAGCACGTCGAGAAGTAGTCGGTCGAGCAATGCGCTATTCGATTGTCGGCGTCGAGCCGACCAGGGCGAATGAAGGGAGTGTGAACCGTGGCTAGCTTGCGTGAATTGCGCTCCCGCATTCGTGGTGTGAATTCGATCAAGAAGATCACCAAGGCCCAAGAGCTGATCGCGACCTCGCGAATCTCCAAGGCGCAGGCCAGGGTTGCCGCCGCGAAGCCGTTCGCGGAGGAGATCACCAAGGTTCTCAGCGAGCTCGCGAGCGCGTCGAAGAACCTGTCGCATCCGCTGCTGACCGAGCGCGCGAACCCGCGCCGGGCGGCCGTGCTGGTGATCACCAGCGACAGCGGCATGTGCGGTGGTTACAACTCGAACGTGCTCAAGCGTGCCGAAGAGCTGATGACCACCCTGCGCGGCGAGGGCAAGGAGCCGGTGCTCTATGTCATGGGCGCCAAGGGTCTGACCTACTACACCTTCCGCAACCGGCCGCTGGTGTCGTCGTGGATCGGGTTCTCGCAGCAGCCGAAGTACACCGATGCTTCGGCCGCCTGCAACCACCTGGTCGAGGCGTTCATGGCGGGCTCCGACGGCGAGGTGCCGCACCCGCACGGCACCGGCGACATCGCCGGCGTCGACGAGCTGCACATCGTCTACACGCGGTTCGTCTCGATGCTCACCCAGACCCCGGAGGTGCGCCGCTTGGCGCCGATCCAGGTGAGTTTCGTCGACGAGAACTTCGACATGGGCGCGGACTCGTTCTCCGACTCCCCGACCGCCGAGGTTCAGGCGCAGTACGAATTCGAGCCCGACGCCGATGTGCTGCTGGCGGCCCTGCTGCCCAAGTACATCAACACGCGTATCTACGCGTCGTTGCTCGAGGCAGCGGCATCCGAGTCCGCGGCTCGGCGCACCGCAATGAAGGCGGCCACCGACAACGCCAACGAACTCGCCAGCGTCCTGCAGCGAGAGGCCAACTCGGTACGTCAGGCCCAGATCACGCAGGAAATCAGCGAAATCGTCGGCGGCGTGAACGCGCTGGCGTCGAGCTCGGACCGCGACTAGAAGCGCCTGCGGCCGCAGCGAGGGCCGTAACCACCGGCCCGCCCAGGCCGCAACCAGACACGGAGAGAACCAACACCAATGACCGCAGCTGTCACACAGGACAACACGAGCCGGACCGGCGCCGCCGCAGGTCGCGTCGTCCGCGTCATCGGCCCCGTCGTGGACGTCGAGTTCCCGCGCGGCTCCATCCCCGAGCTGTTCAACGCTCTGCACGCCGAGATCACCCTGACCTCGGTGGCCAAGACGCTGACCCTCGAGGTCGCTCAGCATCTCGGCGACAACATCGTCCGCACCATCTCCATGCAGCCGACCGACGGCCTGGTCCGCGGCGCGACCGTCACCGACACCGGCAAGCCGATCTCGGTGCCCGTCGGCGACGTCGTCAAGGGGCACGTCTTCAACGCCCTCGGCGACTGCCTGGACACCCCCGGCCTGGGCCGCGACGGCGAGCAGTGGGGCATCCACCGCAAGCCGCCGAGCTTCGACCAGCTCGAGGGCAAGACCGAGCTGCTGGAGACCGGCATCAAGGTCATCGACCTGCTGACCCCGTACGTGAAGGGCGGCAAGATCGGTCTGTTCGGTGGCGCCGGTGTCGGCAAGACCGTTCTGATCCAGGAGATGATCACCCGTATCGCGCGTGAGTTCTCCGGCACGTCGGTGTTCGCCGGCGTCGGTGAGCGCACCCGTGAGGGCACCGACCTGCACCTGGAAATGGAAGAGATGGGCGTCCTCCAGGACACCGCCCTCGTCTTCGGCCAGATGGACGAGCCGCCGGGCACCCGTATGCGCGTGGCCCTCTCGGCCCTGACCATGGCCGAGTACTTCCGCGACGTGCAGCACCAGGACGTGCTGCTGTTCATCGACAACATCTTCCGGTTCACCCAGGCCGGTTCCGAGGTGTCGACCCTGCTCGGCCGGATGCCCTCGGCCGTCGGTTACCAGCCCACCCTGGCCGACGAGATGGGTGAGCTGCAGGAGCGCATCACCTCGACCCGTGGCCGGTCCATCACCTCGCTGCAGGCCATCTACGTGCCCGCCGACGACTACACCGACCCGGCCCCGGCGACCACCTTCGCCCACCTGGACGCGACGACCGAGCTCTCCCGCCCGATCTCGCAGAAGGGCATCTACCCCGCCGTCGACCCGCTGACCTCGACCTCGCGCATCCTCGAGGCCTCGATCGTCGGCGACCGGCACTTCGCGGTGGCCAACGAGGTCAAGCGGATCCTGCAGAAGTACAAGGAACTGCAGGACATCATCGCCATCCTCGGCATGGACGAGCTCTCCGAAGAGGACAAGGTCCTCGTCGGCCGCGCCCGGCGCCTGGAGAAGTTCCTCGGCCAGAACTTCATCGTGGCCGAGAAGTTCACCGGTCAGCCCGGCTCGGTCGTGCCGCTGGAGCAGACCATCGATGACTTCGACCGGGTCTGCAAGGGCGAGTTCGACCACTTCCCGGAGCAGGCGTTCAACTCCTGCGGTGGTCTCGACGACGTCGAGAAGGCCGCGCAGAAGATCGCCGGAAAGTAGTAACCGATGGCGGCTGAGTCTGCGAAAGAGATGTCTGTTGATCTCGTCGCTGTCGAGCGGCGGCTCTGGTCCGGCCAGGCCACCTTCGTCAGCGCCCAGACCACGGAAGGCCAGATCGGCATCATGCCGGGCCACGAGCCTCTGCTCGGCCAGCTGGTCGAGGGCGGGATCGTGAACATCGTCCCGGTCGAGGGCGAGCGGATCGTCGCCGCCGTGCACGGTGGCTTCTTCTCCGTGACCGCGGGCACGGTGCGCATCCTGGCCGAGTCCGCGGAGTTCGCGGGCGAGGTCGATGTCGACGAGGCTCGCAAGGTGCTCGCGGAGGGCTCCGCGAGCGCGGAGGAACTGCGCGTGGCGCAGGGCCGGGTCCGCGCGGTCGAGCAGGTCGCGAACGCCTGATCGCATCCCGGTTCGGCAAACCCGTACTGTCGGCGGCGAGGCAATGCCTCGCCGCCGACAGTCGTCTCGCCGAAGGTCACAGACCGACCGGCTGTAGGTCCTTTGTAGACTCGTGTTTGAATGTCCCCACCGCTGGGTATCCAGCACCGTTTTCCAGCGGTGCGGATGAACGAAAGGACGGACCGCATTGCACACCGGGATGGTTGTCTTGATCATTCTGGTGTTGTTGCTGGTCGCGGTGGCGTCCATATCGGTGTACCGCCTGAGCATGCTCCGCCGCGGCGGCACCTCCGCCCTCCTGCGGGTGCTGCCCGCCAACGGTGGTCAGGGCTGGCGGCACGGCCTGATCCGCTACGACGAGGACTGCCTCGTCTTCTTCAAGCTCACCAGCCTCAAACTCGGCCCCGATTCGGTGATCCATCGCCTCGGCATCGAGATCGGCGATCGGCGTAGTCCGATCGGCGACGAATTCGACATCATGAGTGAGGAAATCCTCGTCACCGAGGTTTCCGATGCCCACGGCCGCTACGAGCTCGCCCTCGATCGAGGCGCTCGGGCGGCCTTCCTGTCCTGGGTGGAGTCCCGGCCCTCGGATCGTGCCAGGCGCATGCGCGGTATGTGACACCGGCTCTACGCTTGTCCTCGTGAGCGTGCACCTGACGAGGATCTACACCCGTACCGGCGACGACGGCACCACCGGCCTCAGTGATTTCTCGCGAGTGGCCAAGACCGATCCGCGTCTGGCCGCCTACGCCGACTGCGACGAGGCCAACGCGGCGATCGGCGTCGCCATCGCGCTCGGCGATCCCACCGAACACCTGACGAAGGTGCTTCGCCGCATCCAGAACGATCTGTTCGACGCGGGCGCGGACTTGTCGACCCCGGTGGTCGAGGAGCCGAAGTACCCGCCGCTGCGTATCCAGCAGGACTACATCGACCGCCTCGAGCAGTGGTGCGACGAGTTCAATGCCGAGCTGGCGCCGTTGAATTCGTTCATCCTGCCCGGCGGAACCCCGTTGGCGGCGCTGCTGCACACCGCGCGCACCGTGGCACGTCGCGCCGAGCGTTCGGCGTGGGCGGCGGTCGCCGCGCATCCCGACGACACCAGCGTCCTGCCTGCCAGATACCTCAACCGGCTGTCGGATCTGCTGTTCATCCTGAGCCGCTACACCAACCCGGCCGGTGACATCCTCTGGCAGCCGGGCGGCGGCGAGTCGGCCGAATGAGGATGCCCTACACGCGGAGGGCATCGCCCGGTGATGGATAAGCTACGCGGTGTGAGTGAACGGTTTCTGGTCACCGGTGGCAGTCGCCTGGTCGGCGAGGTCGCGGTGGGCGGCGCGAAGAACAGCGTCCTCAAGCTGATGGCTGCCGCGCTGCTGGCCGAAGGCACGACGACGATCACGAACTGCCCGGACATCCTCGATGTCCCCCTGATGGCGGAGGTCCTACGTGGCCTCGGCTGCGAGGTCGTGATCTCCGACGCCGAACCGGGGGACCGTTCGGTGGTGGCCATCACCACCCCGGCCGAGCCGAAGTACCACGCGGACTTCCCTGCCGTCACCCAGTTCCGTGCGTCGGTGTGCGTGCTCGGCCCGCTGATGGCCAGGTGCAAGCGGGCGGTCGTCGCGCTGCCGGGTGGCGACGCCATCGGGTCGCGCCCGTTGGATATGCACCAGGCCGGCCTGCGCCTGCTCGGCGCGACCAGCGAGATCGAACACGGTTGTGTGGTCGCCCGCGCCGAGGAACTCCGGGGCGCACGCATCCGGCTGGACTTCCCCTCGGTGGGCGCCACCGAGAACATCCTCATGGCCGCGGTGCTCGCCGAGGGCGAGACGGTCATCGACAACGCCGCCCGCGAACCCGACATCGTCGACCTGTGCAACATGCTGGTGCAGATGGGCGCGCGGATCAGCGGTGCCGGCACCTCGGTGCTGACCATCCAGGGCGTCGAGCGCCTGCATCCCACCGAACACCGCGTGATCGGCGACCGGATCGTCGCCGCCACCTGGGGGATCGCGGCCGCCATGACCCAGGGGGACGTGCGGGTCACCGGCGTCAATCCCAAGCACCTGGCGCTGGTGCTGGACAAGCTGCGCTCGGCGGGGGCGCGAATCTCGTTCGAGGTGGACGGCTTTCGCGTCGTCCAGCCCGATCGTCCGCGTGCGGTGAACTTCTCGACCCTGCCGTTTCCCGGCTTCCCGACCGATCTGCAGCCGATGGCGATCGGCCTCGCGGCGATCGCCGACGGCACGTCGATGATCACCGAGAACATCTTCGAGGCCCGGTTCCGGTTCGTCGAGGAGATGATCCGGTTGGGCGCCGACGCCCGCACCGACGGTCACCACGCGGTGGTGCGCGGTATCCCGAGGCTGTCGAGTGCTCCGGTCTGGTCGTCGGACATCCGTGCGGGCGCGGGCCTGGTCCTGGCCGGCCTGGTGGCCGACGGCGTCACCGAAGTGCACGACGTCTTCCACATCGATCGCGGCTATCCGAACTTCGTCGAACAGCTGCAGGCGCTCGGCGGAGGGGTCGAGCGGGTCGGAGTCGAGCGGAGCGACAACGAACGTGTCCACCAAAGTGCCCTCTGAACAGGCGATTTGACACGGTAGTCCGAAATACGTAACTTATTCCAGGTCAGAGCGACACGGACACCGACCCGGAGCCGAGACGCCGAGCCGAGAGGTTCAGCGTGGCCTGGGAAACGAGGTAGGACGGGGAGCGCCTGGCGATCACACTGGCTCGACCATAGTTCGGATTTGGTTTCGGACGACTGGACGCGCTAGGCTGGAAAAGTTGCCTCACTGAAGCACCGGAGTTTTTCTGGTTCGGATGTGTGTGCGTGTGTTCTTTGAGAACTCAATAGTGTGTCGATGAATGTCAGTGCCAATTATTTATTGGTTCCGGCTCTTCACCCCCGTGGGGGGTCGGACATTTTTAGTCAGCTAATTTTCCGGCTGGCGATTGTTTTG